>JAUPKS010000253.1 GCA_030837315.1 Planctomycetota bacterium | reverse complement strand
CTTCCCAGGTGCTCTGAAAAGAAGGGAGGTAACTTCCGTTCTGTTGTAAATCAGCACGATGCATGGGTGTTTTGTGTGTTTCTGCCGGCATCTTTGTCTGGTTTATTATTAAAACCCTTATAAACTTGTATCTTAAAAAAAGAGCGCAAAAACCACTAGGCCTCTCTTTAGATATAAGGTGAGGGATGTGGGATTAATAAGATTATCTGGTCAATTTTCGTGCGCAGACACAAAAGCCCGACTACGAAGTCGTGACAGTTTATCAAAGGCTTGATGCCAGTTGCTTTAACTGTTCTTCTTTATAATAGGTCATGAGCGCTTCAACAATTTCGTTGAGATATCCTAACATAACCTGTTCCAAATTGTGCACAGAGAAGTTTATCCGATGATCAGTTACCCGATTTTGTGAATAGTTATACGTGCGTATCTTTTCACTGCGATCCCCTGTTCCAATCTGATCCCTGCGTATCTGGTCGCGTTCGTTCCGTTTCTGTCCCTCGAATAATTCATATAATCTGCTTCTTAAAATACGCATGGCCTTTGCGCGGTTCTTGTGCTGAGATTTTTCGTCAAGGCATTTTACAACCACCCCGGTGGGAACATGGGTGATTCTGACGGCCGAACTTGTTTTGTTGACCTTTTGCCCGCCCGGCCCGGATGCGCGGAATGTATCCACTTGAATATCATTTGTATTAATATCAATTTCTACCTCTTCAATTTCGGGGAGTATGGCTACCGTGGCCGTTGATGTGTGAACCCTGCCGCTGGTTTCTGTCCGTGGTACCCTCTGGACGCGATGAGTCCCGCTCTCGAATCGTAGCTTTTGATATACGTTATTTCCTTCGATAGAAAAGGTTACTTCCTTGAACCCTCCTAAGTCCGTTTCGCTGCTGTCAAAAAGCTCCACTTTCCATCCCTGATTTTCTGCATATCTGGTATACATGCGAAACAGGTCAGCCGCAAAGATGGCTGCCTCATCACCCCCTGTCCCTGCACGTATTTCGGCAATTACATTTTTACTGGAAATCTTATCCTCCGTGACAAACAATCCCTTGATCTCGTCAAATAGAGATTCTTCCTGCTTTTCCAGGAATCCCAGCTCATCCCTGGCCATTTTCGCCAATTCCTTGTCTTCTCCTTCTTGAGCTAAAAATCCCTCGGCATCCTTCTTCTTCGTAAGGGTTTCTGTCAGCTGCATATATTTGTTGGCCATCCTGGAAAGACTGCCATGCTCCTTTATATAAGCCGTATAACGACTTGAATCTGCAATTACCTCAGGGTTTGATAAGAGCTTCTCCAGCTCACGATATCTTTCGTATATCTTTTCTAATTTTTTTAACAACTTATCATTCATTTTTGTTTTACGGTTTCTTCGGCCTTTTGACTCTTTTGTAACCTCTTCTGGAACTTCTCAATTTGACCTGCACTATCCACAAACCTCTGCTTGCCTGTATAAAACGGATGGCACTTTGAGCAGATTTCTACGTTGATTTTTGGTTTTGTTGACCTTGTCTTAAACGTCTCGCCACACCCACATGTAACAAGCGTTTCTATGTATTCCGGATGAATTCCCTCTTTCATTGCTTCTCCCCTAAATAAACAATGCGTTCATAGAACGCATAACAAAATAAGACAGCTATTTATCTTACATTACAGGCGGAATTTTAACAAACCAGCGGATATTCTGCAATAGAATTTTTTCGCAATAGTTTTATAAAATTCATTTGAATATTTATAGTAATTAAATATAATGTAAAGTTTCAGGTTTATATGTAAATTTTATTTATTAGTAGTACTCGATAGATTCTTTCAATTGTCTTATTCCTTTGGCAATGACAATACTGCTTTGTCAGGGATAAAGCGAAAGGTCTGTTTCGTAATATTGATTTTTGGTTTAAGCGTTTATGTTTGAGTCAATTGCTAATAGTCTGGAAGGCGTTTTTAGTAAACTCCGCGGAAAGGGACGTCTTACCGAGTCAAATATCAAGGGCGGATTGCACGAAGTGCGTTTGGCGCTCCTTGAGGCAGATGTGAATTATAAAGTCGTTAAAGATTTCATTCAACACGTTACAGAACGCGCTGTTGGTGAAGAGGTGATCAAGAGCATTGCACCAGGGCAGCAGATTATTAAGGTTGTTCACGACGAGTTGATTAAGCTGATGGGGGAATCCGACACGGCGATTCCTTTTAAGGATGGCGAACCGACAGTAATCATGTTGGTTGGGCTGCAGGGTAGTGGAAAGACCACCACTGCGGGAAAACTTGCTAAAACGATCTTTTCAAAGGGAAGAAAACCCTTGCTTGTGGCTGCAGATATACAACGACCCGCTGCGATTGAGCAGTTAAAGGTTTTGGGCCAACAACTTACCGTGCCCGTGTATTTTGAATCAAACGCTCAGCCGTTGAAAATTTGCAAAAATGCCCTTAAGTATGCGAAGGAGAACTCTCATGAGGTTGTTATCGTTGATACTGCAGGAAGATTACACATTGACGATGAACTGATGTTTGAATTAAAGGAGATCAAAGAAGAACTGTCTCCGCATCAAATTTATTTTGTTTGTGATTCAATGACAGGGCAGGATGCCGTTAACAGTGCAAAGGAATTTAACACCCAGTTAGGTTTTGATGGGGTGATATTAACCAAACTCGATGGCGATACACGAGGTGGGGCTGCCATCTCAATACGCGCGGTTACCGGGAAGCCGATCAAGTTTGTTGGTATTGGCGAGAAGTTGGACCGGCTTGAGGAATTTCATCCGGATCGCATGGCCTCCAGGATACTTGGAATGGGCGATGTCGTATCCCTTGTAGAACGCGTGCAACAGTCTATCGATATGGAAGAAGCTCAAAAATTGAGCAAAAAGTTACAAGACGATACGATCAATCTTAATGATTTTCTTATGCAACTCCAGCAGATTAAAAAGATGGGACCTCTAAAGGAAGTCCTGGGCATGATCCCGGGTTTGGGGAATAAGATGGACGGCCTGAATGTGGACGAAAAACAGTTGCAAAGGGTTGAGTCTATTATCAAGTCCATGACAATCACGGAACGTGAGAGTCCGGATATCGTGAACGGAAGCAGAAGACAGCGGGTGGCCAATGGAAGTGGAACAACTATCCAGGATGTCAATCAGTTGCTCAAGCAGTTCAAGTCAATGAAGAAAATGATGAAACATTTCAAAGGGAATGAAAAAGGTTTAAAGAAGATGGGCATGTTATCTAAGGGTTTGCCCTTTGGTAAGGGTATGATGCGATAATGCAACGGTTAGGATTTTCAGTTTATTTGTGCGGGTTGTAGGGTGGTATGGCATAGAAAATCCCCCTTGGAAAAGGGGCGAGGGGGTTGTAAAATAGCACAAAAAAACACAACCCCTTGAATCCCCCTTTATTAAGGGGGACTTACATGGAATAACTTGATTTGTAAGGAGAAAAAAATGGCGGTAAGGATTAGAATGAAGAGGATGGGTCGTAAAAACAGGCCGTATTATAGGATCGGTGCATTTGATGCCCACGAAGAACGGGACGGAAAGGTGATTGAGAATCTGGGCACGTATGACCCTATGGAATCAAATAATGAAAAACAAGTTACCTTGAAAAAAGATCGGGTGGAATATTGGTTGGGTGTGGGTGCAAAGCCGACAGAATCTGTTGCCAGCGTACTTAAAAAATTTGGTATTGCGTTCAAAAAATAAGACATGCGTATCGATATCTTGACATTGTTTCCTGAGATGTTTGAAAATGTCTTTGGACATAGCATACTAAAGATTGCCAGGGAAAAGAATCTTGTTCAGTATAACCTTTACAATATCCGGGAATATGCCGATAACAGGCGATGCGTGGATGACCGTCCGTACGGTGGAGGGCCGGGTATGGTGATGAAGCCGGAACCTGTCTTTAATACCGTCGAAGCGATAGAGCAACAAACCGATGCCCGTTCTAAAAAGATTTTGTTAACACCGCAGGGTCACCGGTTTTCTCAATCCATTGCTGGAGAACTGGCAAAAGAGCCTTATTTGATGCTGATATGCGGCCATTATGAAGGTTTTGATGAAAGGATTCGGATAGGGCTAAATACGATGGAGATTTCTATTGGCGACTTTGTCCTTTCGGGTGGTGAGATACCGGCAATGGTGGTTATCGATGCTGTAGTTCGTTTGATACCGGGGGTGTTGGGTGATCTGGAGTCCATAACGAATGAATCATTTAGTGATGTCTTGTTGGAGTATCCACAATATACCCGCCCATCGGAATATCGGGGTATGAAGGTGCCGGAGGTGCTGATGTCCGGCCATCATCAGAAGATAAAAGAATGGCAAAGAGAGCACGCCGTAAAAAGAACTTTGGAAAAAAGGCCGGATCTTTTTAGTGAAAAGTAATCGCGTTTTCTTCATGAATTTACCAAGCTAAAATAGGAGACAAGGACGTATGAATATTATTGATGTAATTGAAAAAGAACAAATGAAAAAAGCATCACCGCAGTTTTCTGTGGGTGATCAGGTGGATGTATCAGTAAAGATTGTTGAAGGTGACAAAGAGCGTATTCAGGTGTTTGGTGGTGTGGTAATTGCAAAAAATGGTGGTGGTTTTAAAGAAACTTTTGCCGTAAGGCGCATCGTCCAGGGCGAAGGCGTGGAGCGGGTGTTTCCCATTCATTCTCCGAAGATTGTTGATATTAAAGTGATAAAATCAGGCCGGGTAAGACGTGCAAAGCTTTATTATATGCGTAAAAGGACGAGCAAAGGAACGAGATTGCAGGAGAAGTATGAAAATCCGGCATCGAAAAGTGTACCAGCGAAAAGTGCTCAATCTCAGAGTAGCAGTAAATAGCATCACGTGTAAGCCTTTCGGGTAAATTCATGTGCATCTCGGGATCACCATTTTTAGGATAGAGGATATTGCAATTCCTTCGTGCTAAAAAATATGTTGCTTCAATAATAAGCTTGTTCAAACACAAAATTGAGGAACCGCTTGATAAGAGGGGTATAGGTACAAAAGGGGAGCTGCTTGCCGTAAAATTCTTAAAAAAAAAGGGATATAAAATACTGCAGCGAAATTACCGTCGCAGAACTGGGGAAATAGATATTGTTTGTTATGACCACGGAACTATCGTATTTGTTGAGGTCAAGACTCGCCACTCTGACAAATACGGACCGCCGGAACTCTCTGTTACAGAGACTAAAAAGCGACAAATTGCAAAGGTTGCCTCGCGCTATGTTGCCGAAAAGAAGATAGAGGGAGTAAGTCTGCGCTTTGATGTGGTTTCCATCTTTTACTCGCCAGATAAAAAACACCCAGCCATAACACTTTTTAGAAACGCCTTTACCAAAAATGATGTGGTTACCTCCGGGACATAAAGCTTAAGATATGATTATTGATACCCATGCCCATCTCGACTTTCCTGAGTTTAAAGCAGACCTGGAATCTGTTTTGTCGCGCGCAAAGGAAGCCGGCGTGGGCTATATAATTAATGTGGGCACAAGTCTTGCCGCAAGCAAGAAGAGCGTTATGCTTGCAAATCGATTTGACAATATCTATGCCAGTATTGGGATTCATCCCCATGACGCCGCAAAGGTTTCTGAGCAGGATTGGCAGACACTTGAATCCTTAGTTAAGGAATCGAAGGTGATCGCAATAGGGGAGACCGGGCTGGACTACTACAGGAATCGCAGTCCTCATGAAGACCAGCAGCGCATCTTTCACAAACATCTGGCCCTGGCAAAAGCCCATAATCTGCCAGTGATTATCCATTGCCGTGAGGCTGACAGCGATTGTTTGACGATATTACGCGAACATACAAATGGTAGTCTCAGGGGGGTTGTGCATTGTTTTAGCGGGACAAGGGAAATGGCAGCGAAATGTATAGAATTGGGGTTCTATCTGTCATTTGCAGGGCCGATTACCTTTTCAAATGCGAACAGCCTGAGAGAGGTCGCGAAATCAATTCCTGTAGAAAGACTTCTTTTAGAAACTGATTGTCCTTTTTTATCACCGCAACCCAAAAGGGGTGAGCGCAATGAACCTTCCTATCTGTCGTATGTTATTCCTGTGCTAGCTGACATCTACGGACTGTCCGTACAGGACATCGAGCGAATCACCACCTTTAATGCCCATAAACTCTTTGGTATTGGTGAGTCTGAACAAGAAGGAAAGTTCGCTTATGCCATTCGAAATTCATTGTACATAAACCTCACCAACCGGTGCTCGAATGTGTGTGCCTTTTGTATGAGGGAGACCTACCCTATTGTTAAAGGGCATCATCTGGGTTTAAAAAAGGAACCAACGGCAGAAGAGGTAATACAGGCCATTGGAGACCCGAGTGGTTATGACGAGGTTGTCTTTTGTGGCTATGGTGAACCTACGGAACGGTTGGACGTGTTGATAACCGTTGCGCGACTCCTGAAGTCGAAGGGAAAGCGTATTCGATTGGATACAAATGGCCACGGCGACCTGATCAACGGGCGGCCAATTGTCCGTGAATTAGAAGGGCTGATCGATACCATCTGCATCAGTTTGAATGCAGATACGGCAGAAAAATATGAAGAGATATGCAAACCTGTTTTTGGAGAAAAGACGTATCCCGCCCTTATTCAGTTTATCAAGGAAGCAAAAGAAGTGATACCGAATGTACAGGTTTCTCTTGTAGAAATGCCGGGTGTGGATGTAGAAAAATGCAGGGAAATAGCCCGGGAATTGAGTGTTGATTTCAGGGTAAGAAAACATGATGTGCTTGGTTAATTTAACAGTATAGGAAATTTCATTTTATTTAAGCGGATGTTACGAAAAGCAACTATCGACGATGTAGAAAAAATTTATAAACTCATCAATGACTTTGCAGCAAAAAATGTGATGTTGCCACGATCGTTGAGTGAGCTGTATGAGAATATCAGGGATTTTTTTGTGTTCATCCAGAATGGTCAGGTGGTGGGCTGTGCAGCCCTGCATATCTTCTGGAAAGACCTTGCAGAGATAAAGTCGGTTGCCGTGGTGGAATCTCACCAGGGTAAAGGTGTAGGTAAAAAACTTGCGATGGCTTGCATACGGGAGGCAAAGAAATTACAAATTGCAAAGATGTTTGTCCTTACCTACGTACCTGAATTCTTTGAGAAATCCGGATTCCACCGGGTAGAGAAAGAAACCCTTCCTCACAAGATATGGTCAGAATGTGTCAAATGCCACAAATTTCCTGATTGTGGAGAAATCCCGCTGATTTATGAATTGAATAAAAACACCGAATGAGGCACTGCCTGGTAAATTTTTTCTTGATATCAAAATAGAGATATTTGATACGCAATTGCTACTCCTTATAAAAGGGGTGTAATAGAAAATCACGATAAAGGCAAACCCTGAGTGATCAGGAGGCGCAAAGTAAAAGGGTCTTTTAAACACACAGGGAAGTAGTTTAAGACGATGCCTTATCCTTCAGTGAAAAAAGATAGCCTTACTGCCGAAGATGTTGCAAGAGAACATTTTTACAGTAAGGTTTTTTTGTTTTTATGAGTAAAAACGATTGTGACCTAAAAATCACGTATTATACACCCAAATGGCCGTATAATAAGTCACCAGTAACCGTATTAGCCGTGCATTCAACTGAAGGAATCAATCATGCCTGATGCGACTGCCCCGCCGTTCTGGGCCGCTCCTGCGCTTCTCGCGGCGGTCGTCTCGGCACTGGGCTTTGTAGGTAAGACCATTGCCGACCTCGTGCTGCGGCTTCGGGCGGACGCCAGAGACCGGCGAAGTAGGCTCACCGAGTTGTACGCGTTGCTGCGGGCCGGCGATGTGGCGTTTGCCGTTCAGCGGGAACTTCGTAAGCGTCTGGCCAGCCAGCTTCGTGAGCGTCTTCCCAAGACGGCCAATCTCCCGCCAGGATTTGATCGACTCTTCTTTGCGACCTATGCAGAAATGACCGACGAAGAGCGGCAACTCCACTTGCTAATTCGAACCATGACCGTTCACACGTTTCGCCCTCTGAACCAATCCCTCCTTGAGTGGTTACGCGCGGATCGCTACTTTCGTGCTGTATCACCGTCTGACCGACGTTTGGGAGGCCTTGCGCTCTTTCTGTCGCAGTTGGAGGCACACTTGGTGCTCTGGGTCGCGAAATACGAAGCATGGATCCCTCAACATCCAGAGCATGCGCTGGTATTCCTCGCCGATGAGGAACGGCATGGTGTGGGTTTCCCGAAGGGCGGGACGAGTATTCTGGCGGGATTGCTTGGCCATCCGTACCCACAACAGACTAACACCCAAATGGAGCCGACGCGCGCCGGTTCGTGAACGCGCGCGGCTCATTTGGCATGTTAGACAGAACAACAAACCAAACAACAGGAGGTAGTCACGATGATCCCGGAAAAATTGCTGGAAATTATGAAACAAGATGGGGTTGTTGCCATTGCGACCTTGGGAAAGGATGGGCCGCATATGGTCAACACCTGGAATAGCTACATCAGAATATCACCAGACGGACGATTGTTCTTTCCGGCAGGTTACATGCATAAGACAGAGGCTAACATTGCCCACAACCCCAATGTACTGATTACGCTGGGAAGCAGCAAGGTTAAGGGTTTGCACGGGGCAGGTGCCGGATTCTTGATCAAGGGAAAGGCGACCTTTATAACATCCGGACCTGATTATGATTTCATGAAAGCAAAGTTCAGTTGGCTGCGAGCCACCTTGACCGTTACCATCGATTCTGCTACTCAAACCTGGTGAAGGCGAGTGGACAGTTTGTCCGATGCAGTTTCGTGGCTTTGGCAAGCATGTGACAATTGTAGATCACAACTAAACTGTCTAACAACCGGTTGCAGCTGCTGAACCGTGAGAGGCTAAAGGGACGCATCTTAAATAATAAATATTGATATTTTCTTTTGCAGTATTATAGCAGTTCGGTAGGTTGGGTTGAGGCACGAAACCCAACAGAATATCGAATGCTGTGAACGGCTTGGCGTTGGGTTTCACTTCCGTTCAACCCAACCTACGCAACTTAAGTGGTGTTGAAGAAAAGTATGATGCGCCTGCATGGCATGAAGCTGCACTTGGGGAAACTGAAAAGAAAATGGATGAGGGTATTGAAAAAGTTGTGGATTGGGATATTGCGAAAAAGAATCTCAGGAAGAAATTTGAATGAAGATTCAAACAACGTAGCTTTGATTGTCTTTGTTAATCAATTGTCATTTATCCGAATGCAACCCCAATTATTCCCGAAATTAGAAATCTACTTAACACTATCTAATTTTTGATATAATATTAAAAGGAACATGAAATGAAATTCGAATGGGATCCGTTATCGGCAACTTTTGATGACCCAGACCACTCGGTCGACGAGCAAAGATTGATAACCGTGGGCGACTCTTCTCGCGGGCATTTGCTTGTGGTCTCACATACAGAGAGGGGTAAAGCCGTCCGAATTATCAGTGCTCGTCTTGCAACCACCCAAGAAAGGAAACGACATGAAAGCTAAAGCAAAAAAAAGTAGTGATGAATTACGCCCCGAATACAACTTCGACTATTCAAAAGCCGTTCGTGGCAAGTATTACAAACGCATTTTAGATGAAGGAGCTAACGTTGTCATGCTTGAGCCAGATGTGGCCAAGGCATTTGTTGATTCAGCCGCAGTTAATGATGCGCTGAGGTCATTGCTTGATTTAACACGAACGACTCTGCGCCTAACAAAACACTCCAGCGGACGGGCGATTGACCGCCGCTGAGTTTTGTCGTTATACCGCAACCCAGGAGTTGAATGTCTCCGATACTGATTCCGACGAAATCGCCAGAAGACTGGAAGCGACTTCTCGCGCAACCTGATCTTCATTGGAAGCCGGGCTACTCCGCAATGACGCTTGCGCGTGCCTGGGAGGCCGCGAGGGATAACGGACTTCCTCCTGAAGTCTTCAATATCCTTCAAACGGGCCTACCCGATGCTGAAACGCTTCGTCTCCTTGTCGCAATACCCGAGTACAAAGTTGCGCTACCTGGCGGCAGCACCTCTTCGCAAACCGACGTAGTGGCGCTCGTTCGCGGAACGACTGGCTTGGTTGTAGTCGCGATCGAGGGCAAAGTCGATGAATCGTTTGGTACGACGGTCGGTCAGAAGCGATCAGAAAAGAGCACCGGCGTCGATGAAAGGCTTACGTATCTGCTGAAAGAACTTGAAGTCACGAACTGTTCAGATGAGATCAGGTATCAGCTGCTACATCGTACCGTGTCAGCTCTCGTGATCGCAGACGACTTCGCCGCGACGAGCGCGGTGATGCTCGTTCAATCGTTTAGCCCAAGTAGTAAGTGGCTTGGCGACTTTCAAGCCTTTGCACGACTATTCAGGACAGAAGCCGCACCCGGACGACTGCTGTTCGTGGGCAAGCGTCATGGCATTCCGCTGTATATCGGCTGGTGTGCGGGAGATCAGAAGTTTCGGGAAGAGATCATCGCGCCTGCGGTATAACCCCGTTATGTACACAATAACAACACTTCACGAATACTTTGAAAAGGAAGGCGCAGGGAAAAACAAACGGCGGAAAATGAGGTTGCGCGCAGGAAATTTAGAAAGGAGTTAAGGAGTTAAATCGTTTACATTGACATTGTTCGTCAATGATAAACAGGTTGTCCAAGACATAGTTTAAGAAAAAATACTATGAACGAGAATATTTTGAAACTTGACACAGCAATTATTGGCGGCGGCATTACCGGTCTCTATGCGTGTTTAAAATTACGTGAAATGAAAGGTGCCGACCACACCATTGCCATCTTTGAAACGTCAGACCGGTTCGGCGGTCGTATTGAAACGGTTGAGATGGACGGTTTTCTGGCAGAATATGGACCGATGCGATTTGAGAGATACGGACAGCCGCTCCTCATGCAGCTGATCCGGGATTTATGTTTGGAAATCTGCCATTTCCCGCCATACACACCTGCGACCGATCGGGACTCTCTCTTTAATCTGCATGAAGATGAATCCCTCCCATCGCAGGAAAAATTCAATACACAACCATTCAACATGCTTGAGCTTCTGAGTTTGGGGATATTACGGATATTGCAGATAAGCGGAGGAGATCTCAATAATCCCAGAGACCAGCGACACTGGGACTGGTGGGCTGGTTTAGACAATGATTTCTATCGACACATGAGAACCAGTATGACTTTCCGCGGTGAACCTCTTTACAAACCTGGATTTTGGAATGTCCTCAGCAAAGTATTGAGCCAAAAAGCGCTGAATAAGATTATACACTGTGGAACGTTCTATCATTTTATCCACGAGAACCCCAGCGCAGCAGAGTGGATTATTTTTTGGCTCAGAGGATTACATCCAGGGGATAAACTTGTCGGGATTAAACAGGGGACAGAAGCCCTTATCACAGAACTGGTGGAAAAACTTTCTTCTCTTCAACCTAAACCTGTTCCCCTGTATCTGAACCATTGTCTGACAAGTATTCATCAGAACGAAAACAACCATATTCTCCTTGAATTAAAAACCAATAGGGGAAAAACAGTCAAGGTTCTTGCACGGCATGCCGTGCTTGCACTCCACCAGAGTTCTTTGAAGAAACTCTCCCCTTTTTT
>JAUPKS010000252.1 GCA_030837315.1 Planctomycetota bacterium | reverse complement strand
TGGGGTGGAGGTGGGGCTGGATTAACTTGAGAATGTCTTGTATGCCAGACCGTGCTGGTATTCCCATCAAAGGCATTTACTGCCGCCCCATTTTGTTTCGCAAGTTCTTCGCTGTCTGTGTACAATAACCTCCAGCAAATTTGAGAAATAATCTGTGCATGGCATTGTTGCAAAAAAAAGAAAATAAAAACACAAGAAAACAAAAATACCTTTATGCCATTATTACACCAAAAAATCAATGCTGTAAGATTGTATTGTGATTGGCAACTATTCTTTTCTTGTACGGTTATTAATCTCATACGCTTTATGACAAAAAAATCGATATGGCTATCTTTTTCCTTGTTTTAAGAGATGGCATATAACGATGCATTGTAACAATCTTTATCCACTTATACCATGAGTTAAGCCTGACAGGGATGACTCACAAATTTTGTGCTTCAGATTAGGGCTAGCTTTGAAGAAATTCGAACTGTCTATAGAAATTCTCAACGCGTATGTATGAAATGATTTTTGTCATCGCTGCCAAATCTCTGCCGTAGGAATTCAATGCTCTTTCGATGGCATTGATTTGTTCGTTTTCCAGAAAAAACCGACACCTCCTCGGTTCTGAAAACTTCAGTTCCGAAACGGGAACCTTCTGCGCGTCGCTCTTCAGGAATCGTTCCACATCATAGGTCAGGGTGAAGTACTTTGGCTCGTAGTCTCCCTTGAAAAGATTGACCTTACGCAAGACCTCGTAGGACAGAATATCGTCGACCAGCGCCACAATCTGATCGTCCAATTTCCCGCCTTCACCGACAACTTCGATGACGGTATTGCGGGCAATAGCAGCGAGCTCGGTCAGATACTCATTGGTGAGGATCGACTTGTACTTGAAGATCAGTTTACCACCGAGCTCTCCCGATAGGAATTTCGCAACATTCTCAGGCTTCGAGGTGAAACGCTTGAGGTCGTCATACGATTCCCAGAGTTCACCTTTCGTTTCGGTAATGAACGCCTCGATAATAGTTGAAATACTGGAGCGTTCAACGGATTCCCACACCTTCTTAATCCATGCGAATCGGGAGACATCTAAATCTTTGAGCAACTTCAGTAATGCCTGAAAAACACCCTGGTTGTAAAAGGTATCCACAACCAAATCGAACCCACGACATCGAAAGTATTCCTCATAGGAAAGATCTTTCAAGGAAGTAACAATCTCCTCGATCTCAGCGGTAACGATTCTTGTGTTCTCGTCAAATTCGTAGTTACCATAGTCGAAGGAAATCACTCGAAAATGGGTCCCGAATCCGAACTCGGACTGCTGTTCGTGAGCCTGAGCAAACATTGGCGTACCCATCAGCAGTATGAGCTGATACATCCGAATGTTCGTAAATCCAACGTCGATCAAGTCGGCGATCGACTTGAAGTGCCGTTCTGCAGAGTCCCCGGGCAGGCCAAGGATGACTTCCGAGTGACTCTCGGCACCGATTTTGTTGGCGTCATCGGCCAGACGGAAAATCTGCTCGAGGTTAACGTTTTTGCGCTTGACATTGTCCAATACTACCGAATTGGTGCTCTGCACCGAGCCGGACACTCTGATTCTTCCGTGAACAATTTTCGATACCTCCATCACACGCTCATGCTGATTCTTGCCCGTAGAGCAAATGATATAGTCTGGCCAACCATACCTGTCCTGAGAGTCAGCGATGAACTGTGAGGCCTCGACATCTTCCTTGTACATACCGAAATTGGAGTCCGCGATGTGTAAATCGTTCCGTCCGCCAGCGTCGCGAACTTTCTTCATTTTCCGTCCGATATAGTCAATCTCGGCTTTCAAAGCCTTACTGGGCTTACGGAATTTTTTTGAGTAGTAATTGTTTCCTTCCACGCAGTAGGTACAGGTAAAGGGACATCCCCGTGTCGTTTGAATGATAGGCATCAGCTTACCGTCGAAGAACTCATCCAGCTTTCCGCTGAGATAGGGAGAGGGTATCTCGGACAAATCGTTAATGCGTTCCATCACTGATCCGGCACAGAACATTCCGTCTGCAGCAATCGCTCGAACACCACCCAGTTTCTCCTTTTTGACGCGCTCGATATCAAATTCCAGTTCCATCAGGCGCCGGATCAAGTTGCAGAATGGGAGCTCTCCCTCCTTTTCGATAAAGAAGTCAATAGCTGGTCGCGCTCTCAGGAACGATTCCTGATGTTCTTTGCTGAGGGGAAAGTTCGGCCCTCCCATGACAACGGTTGTCCTGGGAAACTTGGCCTTTATCACCTTCGCAAATTCATAACTCAATTGTGCGTTCCACACGTAATTGCTAAAGCCAATTACGTGAGGCTGTTCGGTACGAAAGGCACCGATCAGCTTCTCCGGATACTTGAAGAGTCGGGTAGCCGGTGGAGGCGAAATGTGAGATTCGCAATACGTCGCAATTTCACCTACCGCAGCCGGCATAACCTCGGAAGAAATGACCTGCTGTGTATAAGTGAGATCGCAAAGCCATACTTTGATAGACATTTACAGTCCTCCTTTTATTACTTACCTTGTTAACTACTTATCAATTGCTCTATAATGTTACTATAATCTTAACACTATAGCATGAAATGTAAATTATATTTTGTCGCTGTCATTTTTGACAGACTCGTCCCTGCTTCCAAATCCTGGTTTATTTTTTATAATATGGACTATGGAATTTTTGAATTCTTCTGCAAATTTTTCCCTCGTATGGTGTGCCCTTGCATACTCCCAGACATTACGAGACATAGCTTCGAGTTTTTGAGCAGAAAAACTGGAAATCATCTGTATAGAACTTCTTATTTCATCAAGGGAACATTCCTTCAAAATTACACCAAAATCATTTACGTCCACACCAGATTCGTAGCTTACAATGGGTATCAGGCCTGCCTGCATACATGTCACAACAGAGCCAGCTTGACCTTCTGAACAGGAAGGATAAATGATCCCAATACAATTATTCGCAATCTCTATAAACTGCGGGCTGCTCACATCAATCCATCCAAAGGTATGAATGTTCGTAGTTTGGTATAGTTCTTTATGATAAGAGATTACGAAATCAGCCTCCTTTTGTATTGGGCCACAAATAGTCAAATGGTAGTCGGGCATTTCAGCGAAGACATCTAAAACCAAATCTAATCCTTTATGCACCAGCCCACCGCTACCGAACCATAAAAAATTTTTCCGACAGTTTTCGTAATCTTTGTGTTCTGGCCAGGGATAAACTAAGCAGGTTGGAACCGGAACACAGAACATAGGTTTTTGTGCATACTGATAAGTACTCATGGTGAACTGGTTCCCAAGAATAGTTGCATAATCAGCATATTCAATCGCCAAATTGGATTCTACTATTCTTTGGTTTCTAATTGTGAACCCTTTTCTTCTTTGTAAATTTAAAGAACGGTTACACGAACCGAAATTATTAAACAACCAATGAGCAGTGTCTAAATGAACAATCTTCACACAATCTTCATTGAGCAATCGAGCAATCTTTTCAAAGTTAGTGCGAGCAGCCACAAAAAAAGAATATTTTTTTTTAGGAACAAATTTACTATTAAGATAACTAATAACATCGACGCCATAACCAAGATCCAAAAATGTTTTGGCTATTTGCAAAGATTCTCTGTAATTGGTATGGGTATTCAACACGGGGTCGCCAGGCTTTAACAAAAATGGTTCAATAATATAAGCAATAAGAACATAGCCTTGGCATGTCTTTTTCGGTGTAATTGTTATCACTTCACTTTCGTGAATGTTTTGTATATATTTTGTTATTTCTATGCCAAATTTTCTAAATATTTTTTTAATTAATTTTCCCATGCATCCTTTTTCCCCACAAATAGTCAAACTATCGGTATCTTTTAAAATTATTTTAATGCTTATGCATTTAACTCCTGATATTTATCAATAACCTTGTTTGTAGGATTTTGGTCAAAAACTATACTATTTTATTACTGAGAAACAATAAAAGCCTTAGTTTTGTAACACGGTTATCTCTGCTGCATGTGTCAATGGATTATTGTTTACCTCCGACAACGCCTTCAGTCGCACATATTGCCCCGTCTTCTGTGTAAAGAATACCTCCTTTTCCGTAGCATCATTGGCAAATGTCCCCGCCGCCACAGCACTGCCCCAGTTCGTCCCATTCGTACTCACGTAAAATTCCCACTGTTTTATCCGGCCGTTTACCTGATTCGGCAGATATCTGAAGCCACTGACATTATACACAGCCCCAAGATTGATCTGAATCTCATGGGGTAAGGGATCAGAACCGGCAAACCATTTCGTATGCCAACGCGTATTGACATTTCCATCAAAGGCATTGACCGCCGCCCCATTCTCTCCCACCAGCTCCTGACTATCCACAAACCTCAGACTCCAGTTCGTCTTCGGAATAACCGTTGATGTGCTCTGAACAGAAATAGTACGTACACCAGGTGTAGGATCATAAATCCCCAGGGTATCTGTTACCGTAAAGCTTACCGTAAACGTGCCCGACGTATTAAACTGCTTTAGCCCAGGATCCTCTAATGAAGAATTGGCTACGCCTGACCCCCCGAAGTTCCACAAAAAGGTTAATGGCGTATTACCGCCCACATCTGTCCCTGTACCTGCGAAATTCACCGACTGCCCTTTATTTATCGTCACGTTCGTAGCAGGACTGTCAATCACACCGTTCGGTGAAGACGGATGGGGAGAGACATA
>JAUPKS010000032.1 GCA_030837315.1 Planctomycetota bacterium | reverse complement strand
GTTCATGCAAATAATTATTTCATTCTCGTTCGGGTTAGGGATATCTGAGCGCAGATTTACCATGTTGTTGTGATTGCTGAAATCAGGCAAACTAAGCGACTATTCCCTTGCTATAGATATTCCAGAGTTGTTCGTGTATTTTTTGTGGCACAAAGTTGAAATTTTTATATGACCACACGGTTATTGTAGACTGAATAAGTCCCATAAATACAATAGCGGACGTCTTCGCATCAATATCTTTATTTAATATCCCAAGTCCTGTTGCGCTAAGAAGCAAGCCTTCTATTCTCTTGAGATACTTCTGTATCAGCTTTAAAATCTTTTTCCGTATGAAAGGGTCACTAAACTGCATAGCCCCCATGATAACCACGAAGGATGTTTTGCGCCGGTTTTTTGCAAGAACAAGCTGGGCAAGTAAGATATTTTTAAGATTTTGTATGGGGTCTTTTTCTGCCATTGCCTTATCTAAGGCTTTCATGAGAGTTTCCTCAATATTATCTATTAACAGACTTAATATATCTCTTTTGCTTTTAAAATGTCGGTAAATAGCCCCTTTCGTGGTTCCCATCTTTCCCGCTATTTCGCTTATCGTAACGTGTTCAATTCCTTTAGAAGAAATAATATTTCGAATAATATCTACAATCTGCTGCCTCCTGATCACTGTAGATTTTCTAATCTGCACGGCGCCTCCTTTTGTTTGTAAAATATAGTGAATTCTCTTAATAAGTTACCGTGCAATTGTTGCTGCGAGTAGTGGAGAACTAATAGCCCCTGTTTGAGAACGCTTCGTTGATTTGCTCCCTGCAATGGCAACTTACTATGGGTGATTACTATAAACAATTTATCCTTGGTATCAGTATATTAGAAAAAATATAAAATCATTATAAATGATAAGATTACAGATTGGAAATAAAACTTGAAATCTGTCAAATAAACATTTGACCATCTCTGGTGGTTGGCGTCCCGGCTCCTTCCTTTCCTCCCGGATGGTTCCCGATATACTCCATAGTCTCGTGTCCTTCCATGCAAACTTCAATCCGCATTACTGACGCAAAATAAAAACATGAGTAGCAAAATCCCAGTCTGAAGAAACAATTATTTATAAGGCATGCGACCCCTTCGCCTCTTCGTTGTTCTCGGTCGCCAGGCTCTTAAGTAACCCAAATATTTATATATATTCATCTTTATATATAAACACTTGTTTACATAATATTTAAAATTGCAAATGGAATTTTATATATGAAATCACTGTTGCACAATGAAAGGCCTGCTTGGTTGGATATAGCATTGGTGTTTCTGTTGGTAACGAAAAATTAGCGTTTTTATAGTGTGTTCGCTTGATACCTCTTATGTAAAAATATGCATTACATTTTGTTTTTATTGGTGAAATTGGTACATATTTCGTTAAAGTAAACGAAAGGTTACATTATGGAGCTTGCATAGATATAAGGATCTTGTGGATATTTGAAAAGAAGCAGTCGGGAGAAATTGAAAGAATCTTAGACGTAAAATTTAAAGTAGAAGGAACATCGAAGAAGACAAAAGAGGTTTTTGCGCGTGTTGAACAGTTTTTTAGACAATCTTTAAATGGGGAGAAGAAAAACAATGCCATTCATAGGAGGGATTAACATGATTCGTGCAGTTATAAAAAAGTTACCTGTGAGTCCACATCCTGTAATTCCTTCAAGGGAAGTATGGCTTTCCTTGTGGGGTGCATTTTTGGGTATAGGGTTTACTTCGTTACTCGCTTATCTTTGGAAATTCCCTCTGCTAATAGGGCCATTTGGTGCCAGTGCTGTGCTGATTTACGGCGCTTATAAGTCTCCGCTGGCGCAACCGAGAAATGTTCTGTTAGGACATTTTCTGGCGGCGTGCATTGGAGTGGTCGTAAATGATTTTTTTGGTGTTACATTTTGGTCTATTGCACTTGGTGTTGCCCTTGCTCTGGTACTTATGACGGTAACCTATTCAATCCATCCGCCAGCAGGCGCAACAGCATATATCGCTGTTCAGACCGGTGGGTTAGGTACTGCATATATGTACATCTTTAATCCGATTACCATTGGCGCCTTTATTTTGGTACTCATTGGTGTGATTTTCAATAAACTGGGGAAAAGGGATTATCCTACCCATTGGTGGTAAGCGGGTAAATAAATGAGTAGTGCAGTTTATAAAGGGGCTGCTATTCTTGGATTTGGGTAAGTATTTGTTAAATTACGGAGAACATTATGTATATTTCGATTAAAAATCGGATTATTTTTTTACTGATTGTATTTACGTTGCTGCCATTTGTATTGTTGCGGATTGTTGCTTATCCGAGGATACAATCCGATCTTCAGGAGGTACTCATACGAAACCTCGATGGTATTGGACATAAACAGGCAGAATTGGTAACTACGTGGGCGCAAGAGAGGATGAAGAATGCCCGCGTTATTGCAAACAATCCGCTGATGGTGAAATGTGCAAAGATCATAAAGGAGGATAAAGATTATGCAGACATCGTCCAATATTTGGAGGTGGTAAAGGATGAATATGGTTATAAGGGGGTACTGGTAAGTAATGACAAAGGCTTGGTAACAGTTTCTACAGCAGAAGAGGGTGTGGGAAATGATATTTCACAAATGGATTACTTCAATCAGGCGTTACAAGGGAGTACATTTGTGTCGAATGTTTTTCCCTCTGAAATCCCGCTTACCAATGAGATGGGTGAGAAAGAGCTGGGTATGCCTACGATGTTCGTTTCAACGCCACTGAAAGATCGTGATGGAGTTATCATTGGCGTCGTTGCCATTAGAGTCGATGAAAAGACGCTAAACGATCTGATGTTAAGTCTTCATTTGGGGAAGACAGGAGAGACGTATCTGATAAATAAAGACGGGTACATGATCACCGAATCGAGGTTTGCTGCACATTTAAAAGAGATGGGATTGGTGAAAAAGAGGTGCGCTCTGGAATTGAAGTTGGTTAACCCGGAAACTGGCGAATTTACCAATGGTGTGAAGCAGTGTATTGCTGGGATTAATGGTTTTAACGCAAAAGGGTATAAAGATTATAGTGGGCTGACCGTGTTAGGTGTATGGCGTTGGTTACCTGAATTTAATTGGGGCATTATGGCAGAAATTGATAGAGATGAAGGGTATGGGGCTGCCTATAATCTTAAGTATATTGTGAGTTCGGTGTTGCTGGTGATTGCATTTCCTATTGTGATTGTTGCGTATTTTATAGGGAGAAAGACTTCGACTCCGATTATTAAGTTGAGAGAAGTAACCGAAAAGATGGCATCAGGGGATTTAACCCAACGGGTGGACATCAAGAGGGACGATGAGATTGGGATATTGGCAAATTCTTTTAATACCATGGCGAAATCTCTGGATGAAAAAACAAGGGAAGTAAAAGAGTCCGAGAAGCGGTATCGGGGATTGTTTGGCTCTATAAAAGAAGGAGTTTATCAATCGGAGCCTGGTGTTGACGGTGTTTTTACCTTTATTAATAAGGCGGGAGCTGAAATATTAGGTTATAGCACCCCGGAAGAGGTGATCGGAACAAAGGTAAAAGATATTTACGTAGATGCGGAAGATCGAAGGCGTCTTTGCGATAAACTTGAAAAATACGGTGTGTGGAGGGATTTTGTGTCGCTCTGCAAAAAAAAGAGTGGCGGCAGTTTTTATGCTGAACGCACAAGCAATATGCTCCGGGATGAGAAAGGAATGCCTGTGGCTATCTATGGAGTATTCCGTGATATCTCGGAGAGGAAAAAGGCTGAGCAGGAGGTTACCGAATCAGAAAAGCGGTATCGATTGTTATTCGATTCGATAAAAGAGGGTGTTTATCAATCCGAGCCAGGACCAGAAGGTGCGTTTACCTGGATTAACCGGGCTGGCGCTGAAATTCTTGGGTATAAATCCCCGGAAGAAGTCATAAGGACGAAAGTAAAGGATGTGTACGTAAATCCGGACGACCGTATCAAGCTTCTTGAAAAGCTTGCAAAAGAGGGGGTATGGAAAGGATTTGTATCTTTTTGTAAGAGGAAAAATGGAGAACGTTTCTACTTGGAACGGACATCCAATATTGTCGTTGATGAAAAGGGTAAGGCCGTTCGAATTGATGGAATATTCAGAGATATTACCGAGCGGAAGAAGCTTGAGGAAGAATTGCAGGAATCGGAAAGACATCATAGACAATTGCTAAACTCGTTAAAGGATGGAATATATCAGTGTGAGCCGGTCGAAGAGGGGGTTTTTACGTGGATTAACCAGGCTGGCGCTGAAATTCTCGGTTACAGTTCGTCTGAAGAAGTGATTGGGACGCGGGTAAAAGACCTGTACGTAAATCCTGATGACCGGAAGGAATTGCTTGAGAAATTAGAGAAGGAAGGGGTATGGAGGGATTTTACCTCATATTGTAAGAGAAAAAACGGCGAACGGTTTATTTCCGAACGGACATGTAACCTTGTGCGTGATGAAAACGGAAAACCGTTAAGAATTGAAGGTGTATTTAGGGATATAACGGAACGATAACACGGTTATTTGTAAAAGAATTTAAATACACTGAATTGGGGAGGAGTGGAAAATTATGGGAAATGAAGGGGTAAAGGGCTTGTCGGTAAATGCGAAGACCCTTATTATGATATTGCTGTTCGTAAATGTCGGGTTTGCATTCAAGATGATAAATAAATACTATGCGATGAAAGAGGCGGGTTATATAAGGGAAAAGACCTTTCGTGACCAACTTGAGAAAAGGGTGATGAAGGCCTTTGGTTCCATGGATGAGTTGAATAAAATGGTGAATGATATTACACGGCAAAAGGAGGATGCAGAAAAGGCTGCTGCTTCTTTCCAGCTCCACGATGAGCAGTTAAAGTTTGCAAACAAAAAACTTGAAGAAGCAAAGGTAAACCTTGAGGAGGAAAAGGCACGGTTGCAAAAAGAGATCTGGGAGTTAGAAGACTCGCTGTCGCTTGCAAAAAAGACGTTAAGCAATAAAGATCTAACCATTCAGGAGCTTATGAATAATTTAGACATACTTGGAAAGGAAAAGTCAGCGCTCAAGAAGGAGCTGGAGGAACATTCAAAAACACCAGGAGCGTGGAGCCTTCCCAAGCAGTAAAGCTTTGGCTCATGATAAATCTGAAGGATTGTTATGTCAAGGATTCTAATTATCGAAGGGCAGGGAAAGATACGCCGGTCGTTGGTAAGCGTCTTAAAGCGTGGTGGCTTTGGAGTATGTGAAGGAATTGGACTTGTGAAAAAAATGCTTATGATCTCATCATGGTTGATTTAGATGCGAAACCACCAAATGATTATGATATTTTGGGGGAGATAAAACTTAGCAACTCTGGAGCAGAAATTGTGGCAATTGCTTCACGGAGCAGGCATGATGCTAATCGGATGAATAATTATGGAGTATATGATTGCCTTTACAAACCTTTCCGGCAGAATGAAGTAATTGATTTAGTAAAGAAAGCACTGGAGAAAAAAAAATTGGCCGACAAGGTGCGCAACCTGGAGCAGATTATAGATAACTGAAGGTGAATCTTTCTATGAAGAAAGGGATTTTTGAATAATAAAAGGGAGAAAGGGGGTGCACTAAATAAATTACTACATTGAAATGAGTAGTTGTATTGAGATTGAGAAGAGGGGGTAAATAATTTAATAATTAGTGATATTTTAGAGGAGAACAATTAATGTTATATACTGGAAACGTGGATGCAATTGCAGCGGTGTCTCTTAAAAAGGCCACGGCAATGAAACACAGCCTGACAGGATTCTTGACGCTCGCTGTAGTAGCTGGTTT
>JAUPKS010000251.1 GCA_030837315.1 Planctomycetota bacterium | reverse complement strand
GTTTACCCGAAAATTTTTGAAATTTGCATACTCTTAAATTTTCATCCGGTGATCTTGTTCCGCTCTTCGCTTTTCCGAATGGGTAATTTATATAAGACTTACGTACTTGAAGTACAAAATCAAGTATAATAAACACAGTGAGTTAAAATTACATGTTCGACAGTTAAAGGTTTATTCCCACACAGCTTCAGGGGAAAAACGTCTCATTTCCGGGCTGAGGCGTTTTTTGAATTGACACTCAATTCAAGATCTACTGTAACTATTTTTTTTCATGAATGTGTTCTCTCAGTCGTTTTTGCCAAAAACGCAATCTATCTCCATGTTTACGGTTTAAGCGTTATGTTTCTTAAAACATAACAGTGGAATCTGCTCTATTCTCTGGAGGTAAAATGTTCCATTTCGAGAGGAAAAATATGATCTTTATCAAAGAATAATTGTGTGATATCTCTTCTTCTTTTGTGTTAAAATCGCCATACGTCCATTATTTGATGGGATGAGTGTTATGTTTATTTAAACATAACGGTGTGATATCTCCTATTGTTCCTATGTGACTTGTTCAAGCAGTAATCCTTTTTTCGCAAAACGAAGTGTTATCTTCTCTACAACATAACAAAATTCTATTTTAAATTTATAATCGCTCATCGCTAAAATGAACAATAATGTCTATTGACATCTTTTTTCAAGGATAGTTTTCTAATTATCTCGTGAATTATGCGTTATTTCTTCTAATAGTTGGTAACTCGACCTATAGAAAACTATTTATACAAATAAATAGGAAACTGGTAACTGTATTCCTCCATTATAAAGCTTAGTTATGTTTGTATAAACATATCACTTAATAAATTAATATGGGAGGCGCAAAAAAAATGAAGTCAGCAACACAGGAAAAATCTCAATATTCTATTGAGTAACTCGATTGATTGTTCAAAATATAATGTCCGAAGAGGCAAATTGTGAGTTTTGGGATGAGCTCTATAAGAAAATATTGGAAGAATGAAAATGACAAGAAAAATTGCTTTTTATGGTAAAGGTGGTATTGGAAAATCCACCACTCAACAAAATACTGCAGCAGCTATGGCATATTTTCACGGCAAAAAGGTTTTTATTCACGGTTGTGACCCAAAAGCAGACTGCACTCGTTTGGTACTCGGCGGCGTACCTCAGACCACAATAATGGATACGCTCAGAGAGCTGGGTGAGGAGGCTGTAACAACTGAAAATGTAGTTAATACCGGTTTCGGAGGAATCAAATGCGTCGAATCCGGTGGTCCAGAGCCTGGTGTTGGCTGTGCTGGTCGGGGAGTTATCACCGCGATCAATCTTATGGAGGATTTGGGAGCCTATTCAGAGGATTTGGATTTTGTTCACTTCGATGTATTGGGTGACGTTGTCTGCGGTGGGTTTGCAATGCCGATTCGAGAAGGAAAAGCCCAGGAGGTATATATAGTCGCTTCCGGAGAGATGATGGCAACTTATGCGGCAAATAATATCTGCAAGGGCCTGCTGAAGTATGCCGAACAAAGTGGTGTGAGATTGGGAGGAATTATTTGCAACAGCCGTAAGGTCGATAATGAGCTGGAAATGATGGAAGAATTTGTTTCCGCGCTTGGAACACAACTAATACATTTTGTACCACGAGACAACATTGTCCAAAAAGCGGAGTTCAATAAAAAGACAGTTGTAGAGTATGACCCCGAATGCAACCAGGCGCTTGAATATGGAGAACTCGCCAAGAAAATTCTTGAGAATGATATGTTCGTGATCCCAAAACCATTAAGCATGGACCAGCTGGAGAAAATGGTAGCAAGATATGGGCTTATGGACTGATCATGCAAAAAGCCATTCATGCAATTTCATTCTCCACACGCAGCGTAAAACTTCATTGTAAACACACAAAATTTCATTTGCCGCCGGATGAAGTTTCGTATTATAAATTTTGTTCGGCGGGAAAAGGAGGTTTCATATGAAAATGATCAGAGCTATATTACGCCCTGAAACCACTGATGAAGTTACTGAAGGACTCGAAGAGGCTGGTTTTATCTCACTAACAAAAATAAATGTATTTGGTCGTGGAAAACAGAATGGGATCACGGTAGGAACGACGCACTATGATGAACTTCCTAAAACCATGATTATGCTAGTTGTAGAAGATAAGTCTGTTGAAGAAGTTGTTAAACTTATCAAATGCAAAGCATACACAGGTAATTACGGAGACGGTAAAATTTTTGTAACTCCCGTTGACGATGCGTACACAATACGTACTGGAGTTCCAGGTCTTTAAGGAGATGCAACTATGAAAGAAATAATTGCAATTATCCGTCCGAAAAAAGTTGTGCCCACAAAGGAAGCCCTTGAGAAACTTGGTGTTCCGAGTGTAACTGCGATTCCAGTACTCGGACGGGGTAAACAACGAGGTATTGCAGCCGAACTCAACATCGATATTCATCCTGATATTTTGGCTCAAGGTATAATGGCTGGAATGAAGTACATGGAGTATGTTCCCAAACGCCTTCTGTCCGTAATTGTCCGCAATGAAGATGTTGATACGATTGTTGAAACAATCATTAAGGTTAATCAAACTGCTGAGATAGGCGACGGGAGGATTTTCATCTGTCCGGTTGATGATGCCTTTAGGGTAAGGACGGATGAACAGGGCGACAGCGCTGTTCTGTAATAAAAAGAACAAGGAGGAACGAATCCATGCCATATCACACATTCAAATGTAGCGAGTGTATTCCTGAAAGGGCGATGCACGCTGTTATAAAAGGTCCAGGCGAGGATTTGACGTCGTGCCTTCCCCTCGGATACCTTAACACAATTCCGGGAACTATTTCGGAACGCGGCTGCGCTTTCTGCGGAGCAAAGCATGTTATTGGTGCACCCATGAAAGATGTCATTCATCTGTGTCATGGACCAGTCGGATGCACCTATGACACCTGGCACACAAAACGCTATATCAGCGATAATAACAACTTCCAGCTTAAATATGCCTGGGCGACGGATATGAAGGAAAAACATGTCGTGTTCGGCGCCGAAAAACTGCTCAAGCAGAACATCATCGACTGTTTCAAGGCTTTTCCGCATATCAAAAGGATGAGCATCTACCAAACCTGCACTTCAGCGCTTATAGGGGACGATATAAATGCGGTTGCTCAAAAAGTAATGGCAGAAATGCCCGATGTCGATATCTTCGTCTGCAATGCTCCCGGATTCGGGGGGCCGAGCCAGTCGGGAGGGCATCATAAAATCAATATCGCGTGGGTCGATCAGAAGGTCGGAACGTTTGAACCGGAAATTACAAGCAAATACGTCATCAATTACGTCGGCGACTATAACATCCAGGGCGATGTGGAAATCATGGTGGACTATTTCCGGAGAATGGGGATTCAGGTTCTTTCCACCTTTACAGGCAACGGATCCTACGATGATCTCAGAGGTATGCACCTGGCACACCTCAACGTGCTTGAATGTGCACGTTCCTCTGAGTACATCTGCAACGAACTCAGAAAAAGATACGGGATCCCGCGTCTTGATATCGATGGATTTGGATTCGAACCGCTGTCGGTGTCACTCATGAAGGTCGCCATGTTCTTCGGACTCGAAAAGGAAGCAAAAGTCATTATCGACGAAGAAACCGCCAGATGGAAACCGGAACTCGACTGGTACGCGAAACGTCTGAAAGGGAAAAAAGTATGCCTCTGGCCGGGAGGCTCCAAACTCTGGCACTGGGCGCATGTAATTGAGGAAGAGATGGGAGTTAAAGTAGTCTCTGTGTATTCAAAATTCGGTCATCAAGGAGACTTCGAAAAGGGTGTTGCCCGGTGTAGCGAAGGCGCGCTAGCCATAGATGATCCCAACGAGCTTGAAGGACTTGAAGCCATGGAGATGTTGAAGCCCGATATTATCCTCACCGGTGTTCGTCCAGGCGAGGTTGCAAAAAAGGCTCGAATCCCATATCTCAACATACATGCATATCACAACGGTCCCTATAAAGGATTTGAAGGATGGGTCAGGCTTGCCCGTGATCTTTACAACGCGATCTATTCGCCGATTCATCAGCTTTCCGGCGTAGATATCAGCAAGGATGAGATACCTACAGATACAGGATTTTTGACTCGACGGCTGATTTCTGATGTGAATATATGTAAGGATGAGACAACTCCAAGCTCGGAAAGACCGTATACCGGAGAATACGATATTGTTTCAAAATTACGTGGAAAGACATACCAAAGTTCACCAATACAGCTTGGCTCACAACAACAGCTTGATGGCACGGTATAATGGAGGTGATGTCATTCATGGATGATATTATGAAAGACAGGATCGAGCAACTTGTGGATTATATTATGAAATGGTGTCTGTGGCAGTTTCACTCCCGTGCCTGGGACAGAGAGAAGCAGAACGAGGGAATCCTTACAAAAACCATGCAGTTATTGTGTGAGGAACCCGTTGAAC
>JAUPKS010000250.1 GCA_030837315.1 Planctomycetota bacterium | reverse complement strand
CAAAACAACACTTACCCCTGAACGTAACATGTGGGTAAAGGGTACCGTTGATTTAAACATCATTTTGACCTTAAAGAAGTTGTATGACGTGGACGCCATCGTATTTGGCAGTATAACTCATTACCGGCCTTATGAACCTATGTTACTTGGGGTAAAAGTAGGTATGATCTCTACTGACACGGGTGCGGTCGTCTGGAGCGCAGATGGCGTTTTTGACAGCAATGAAAATGAGATAGCAGAACTTGTAAAATACTACTTTGAAAGTACACATCAAAAAAGCGCCTTATACGGCTGGAAGCTTATTTTGCTTTCTATGAGGCGCTACTCACAATTTGTGGCAAATCAAATTGCTGAAACACTCCAATACTAACCGTAAGAGTAATAATTGCTATAAAGAAAAGGGATGTCCACGAGAAACGGACAAACAAGTTTAGCGTGCGACAGAGTGCTCACAGCGAAGTCCATACCGTCGGGGAGTCAGGCTACACCCGCAATTAATATCTCACAACACATCATATCAAGAACTGTCCAGGATACGGAAAACATTACCTAATTATCAGGAAAAAATATCTGGAGTTTCGTGTTTCATTCCACAAGTAAGATATTTTCCACATATCTATTCTCTTGTGCAAAATTCCCTTAAATATTTATATAAATGATACTTAGGAAATATCATGTTGTCTTTTTTGCTTCATTTTCCCGCGTTAAATAAGCACGGCATGTATGTTGCTCAATTAAAAAATCAAAATTACAATCTGGTCATTCTATTTTATCTGAAAAGGAAACAACTATGTTAGAATCAACCATGGAACTATCCAACAAAAATGATCTATTGGGAATTTTGCTGGCAAGAAACAGTTCTGATGCTCAGGCCGTGGATGCACATGCTGCTCAACATGAAACCGGTGATGATGCTGGTAACGGATATCCCTTGCCATTCCATGAAATACTTGGACAAAAGATAACCAATCTCACGGTGCAAGATATGCGTAACTCAGAAAAATCTAACCATTCTGCGCCAGGATTGAGTGGTGCTGAACTATTTCCAGAGAGTAGTGAAGAAATGGGTCCGTCTTCATTAAAAAAAACACACATGGGTGGTAGCTCACAAGGAAACGGGAAGAATTCCACTATACACTCCTCATTTACAAAAAAAAGCGAGGAAGGATTGGAACAGGATATTTCAGGGAATCAAATATCAAACACTATCCTCTCCGTAGCCATTTTGCCTGAGACGTTTGTAGAATACTCACAAACAAACATTCAAAATGCAGACCAGCATTTGTCGTTGCGGCAGGATGCGGACGGTGTAAATGCCCCTTTCGGTATTGATACGCCTTTCGTCCCTCACGCCAATGGCAAAGATTCTTCTCTATTGTTGCAGTTTACAGGGCAAACAGGGGGGGGGGATACAAGGCAAAATGAAGTATTCTTCGACGCAAATACCTCAGGTATTTTATACACGGGAGAAACATCCCTCATGCATAACCAAAATACCGAAAACACCCTGATACTGTCAGATATTGTTGGGTCAAACCCAACACAAAAACTCGAAGGGTTGCAGAAGCTGGACATGTCAATTTTCAGTACGATGCAGGAATCAAATACCACAGACGCATATAGGAATGAGATTAACATGATGAAGCTTCCCACGATGTTTAAAACGTTGGCGCAAAACCTTTCCGCAGAAAACATGCATAATACTCTTGTGATGGAAACAGACAATCCGGCGGATACAGCTGAGAGACACACGGAAAATGACCTATCAAAGACAATGAATAAGGTGTCGTCTCAAGAGGGCATCTTAAATACTCCTCAAACCAATGAGGAGTGGGATTTATTTGACAGGTCTGGATCAAAACAAAACACCTCTGATAATGACGAGACACAAGCAAACGCACCAGACTTTCAGCAAAAAACAGAGATATTTTCAAGCAGTGACGTAATACCGTCGTCTTCTCCAGAAGGGCGTAACAATAACGTTAGCCACACGTTTCATGGAAGTTCCTCGGTCGATAGTGAACATAGATACAGCAACAGTATTGAGCAATTCTTCAAAGAGATCCGTTTGATGAATCACGGTGATAAGATTAGTTTGGTGAACCATGGTGACAGGTCTGAAATCAAGCTCTCTCTTACCCCGCCGGAATTGGGCAGCGTAGAAATCCACTTTACACAAGAAAACGATGAAATCGAGGCAAAAATATTTGTAGAGAATGCAGAAGTCAAGGCTGCGATAGAAGACAATGTGCATCGGCTGAAAGAATCTGTTGCAGCCAGCGGTTTG
Organism: Planctomycetota bacterium; assembly: GCA_030837315.1. Lineage (GTDB taxonomy): Bacteria > Planctomycetota > Brocadiia > Brocadiales > Brocadiaceae > Brocadia. The sequence goes on along the minus strand of JAUPKS010000250.1, from coordinate 6,186 downwards.
GAAATCCAAAAGTTAGAGGTGTTCATACAGAATGACAATGCATCGAAAGAAAAATCTTTCAATAACTCTGATGCACATAACCAATCGTATCAAACAAGAGGCCAGGAGTGGATGAATGGCGAGCATTCCACTGATGAAAACAGTATAGGAAATGATGTGCAAAAAAAGATCAGCGTAAAAACATCGAACGTAATGGTTGACTATATTATATAAGGAGATAAGACATGGCTACATCAAGTACTTCGGGGATAGGTTCAGAAATCAGTATGGATAGTTTTCTTACGCTTTTTGTAACACAGTTGAAAAACCAAAATCCCTTAGACCCTACGGATAATACTGAATTTATGTCACAACTGGCGCAATTCAGCACGCTGGAACAGGAACAGCAACAGACGGGATACCTTGAAAGCATGAATAGTATTGATACAGCCTCATTGCAATTAGACCAGATAACGATGGCCAGTTCTTTTATTGGGAAAACTATTAAATACAGCAGTGATGAGACTGGTGCCACTGATAAAACCCTCACGGGTGTTGTTGAAGGAGTGAAACTCGAAAAAGACGGAACAGTATCGTTTATCATTGATGATAAATCAGTTTCTATCTCGTATCTCATAGAAGTTGAAGACACGTCGACTGCTCATACTTCAACAAGAGCGTCAACAACGACTTTGTCTAAATCAGGCACAAAGAAATAATAAAAAGAATTTTAGATTGAATGGATTTATTGGATTTTTCAGTAATTTTTTGAAAGGAGGCGATTATGGGTCTCGGCGGTGCTTTATATTCAGGTGTTTCAGGTATTCGTGCCCATCAAAACATGTTGGACATTATAGGAAATAATCTGGCAAATATAAATACCTATGGGTACAAATCGTCCAGGTTGTTGTTTTCCGATTTGTTAAGTCAAACAATAGCGATTGGGTCAAACGGTAACCCGATGCAAGTAGGAAAGGGTGTAAAGTTTTCAAGCATTACAACGGACTTCCAGCAAGGAAATCTGGAGGGTACCAATAATCCCTTAGACCTTGGTATTCAGGGGGATGGATTTTTTGTCGTTAATGGAGGCAGCAAGGACTATTTTACGAGGGTAGGGACATTTTCTACCGATATAAACAACTATCTCGTTGATTCAAATACCGGCTTTAAGGTATTAGATGTAAATAGTAATGAAATAACCATCCCTTATGATTCATCAGTCTCTGGTAATGCCACAACAAAGGCTTACATTACAGGTAACTTGGGTGCAGATAATTTAAACTCTGAGGCTGAGGTGTTAATGATGTCCAACGCCCTTACCTCAAGTAGTACAGCCGCAACTACTGCAACGGCATTAAATAGCCTGGACTCTAATTCGACAGATTACGTTGCAGGGGACACCATTCTTATTACCGGAACAAAGTCCGATGGAACTGCCGTTTCTACAACATATACGTATGCAGCCAGTGATACCGTTGCAACGCTTATAGCCGCAATAAATACTGCATTTTCCGGTGATGCAACCGCCAGTTTGGATTCGTCAGGAAAACTTATCCTCAAAGCAGATACATCCGGAAATGACAAATTATCCCTTACCCTTGCTGATAATGGCTCTAATACAGGTAAATCGACATGGACTGATCACACCTTTGGTGGTTCCACGTATAGTTCCTCAGTGAACATCTTCGATTCCCAGGGCACTCAGCATACGGTTTCCCTAAGGTTCACAAAACAAATGGACAACGAATGGGATCTAACCGCCTCCATGGATAGTAAAGATGGTACATTTGCGAGTAGTGATAATACAATAACAGGCCTCACATTCAATGATGACGGTACGTTCAGCACAAGTGGCGATACGACACTGCAATTTAGTTTTAATGGCATAAGTACTACACAGTCCGTAATATTTGATCTTGGCGTATCAGGAAAAACGAATGGCCTTACACAAAATGGTGGTAAGTCGACAGCCGCTGTCACAAGCTCAGATGGTTATAAATATGGTACATTTGACACGGTATCGATAGATAAAAACGGTATCATAAAGGCATTGTACACGAACGGTAAAACAAAAGACATTGCAACACTGAAGCTTGCCTTATTCAACAACCTCAACGGTCTGACAAAGGTTGGAGATAACTTATACGAACAAACCTCTGCCTCTGGCGAAGCCATTTATATGAACCCGAATTCAGGTCGTGCAGGTTCTATTGCAAGCGGTTATTTAGAGGGATCTAATGTTGATATGGCAACAGAGTTGACCTCACTAATTACAGCCCAGAGGGGCTTCCAGCTCAATACCAAGGTAATAACGACTGCCGATGAAATACTGGCGGAAGTTGTTAATCTCAAGAGATAACAAAATAGAATAGTAACAGTTCACATGATGTACTCATGTGAACTGTTACGGGCGTTGCATGTCGTAAAGTCATCTCCTCATTGCTCCATACACACACAGCGGCTTGATAAACTACGGTTTTGTATTCCATTGTTTCATATTTAAACACGTGTAAATTATTTAAACATGGCCTTTTGCTGTTAGGAAATTTTATTCAACCAACCATGAAATATTTACTCAATCATGTAAGCATATGCGTGGGTAACTTCAGGGAGGATGTGCTTAACAAATGACAGAAAGTGTTGATTTAAGGTGTTTTAGAAGAAATGAATGTGTTGTAAAGTTTTGTTCATGTATTTGGTATCAAGATTGCGCTATCTGTTATAAGCAAAGTGCTTAAACTTTTCACTCATACACGGAGGAAATATATGATTGTAGGACTTTATACGGGGGCATCGAGTATGATGAGTCAGGGTGACTATCAGTCAGTTATAGCTCGGAACTTAGCTAATATAAATACCGTTGGGTACAAGAAAAATGTAGCTGTTTTTCAGTCATATATTTCGCAGTCGCAAGATACAACAAATGCAAAGCAAGGTATTGGAAACAGTTTAGGTACTATTGCCACAGATTTTTCACAAGGTGCATTGGAATACACCGGTAATGATCTTGATATTTCTATAAAGGGGGATGGCTTTTTTGCCATAAAAACAAACGATGGTACATGCTACACAAGAAAAGGGCAGTTTATGTTATCACGGGACATGAAGATAATTACCCCTGAAGGATGGTATCTATTAGGCAATGGCGGTGAGATTCAAGTTCCCCAAAATACAAAAAGTATTACGGTCAATGAAAACGGAAGTATTTCTGTCGACGGTAAGGAAATCGGAAAGGTAAAGGTGGTCAATGTTTCTGATTTAACTACTCTCGAACCAGTCGGAGGTTGTGCTTACAAATTATCAGATAATGCACAGGTGCCGGAAGATGCACGTGATGCTAAAATAGCTCAGCGTTATCTGGAGAGATCTAATGTAAATGCGATAGACGAGTTAGTCAATATGATTGCCAATATGAGGGGCTATCAATTTGGTTACAAGGTAACCGACTCTATCGACGATACACTAAAAAAACTCATTAATCTTGCAACATAAACGCGTCAAAAGGAGGTTTTTATGATAAGGGCGTTATATACTGCCGCTACCGGTATGAAGGCACAGCAGCTATTCTTAGATAATGTTTCCAATAATCTGGCAAACGTAAATACTACGGGATTCAAGAGAAGCCAGGTCAACTTCCAGGATCTCCTCTACGATAAAAAGTATATCGCAGGCGCTGAATCTGCGCAGGGCTTCGAGATACCTTCAGGTATTCAACTCGGCAGTGGTGTAAGGCCAATTTCTACTACTAAAGTATTTACCCCGGGGAATCCACAAACTACCAATCGATCTCTGGATATTGCTATTCAGGGCAACGGTTTCTTTCAAATCAGCCGGCCGGACGGCACTATTGCTTTTACAAGGGATGGAGCGTTTGAATTAAATAGTAAGGGTGAGATTGTAACCGCTGAGGGCCTGCCTTTGACACCAAGTATTACCATTCAGGACGCCAAAGAAATTTCAATTGGAACGGATGGAATAGTATTCATAAAAGGCTCCGATAACACCCTTCAGAATGTGGGACAAATTATGCTGGCAAATTTCCCTAACCCGGCAGGTTTAGATAGCCTTGGGAGAAATATGTATGCAGAAACTATCGCATCGGGCGCCCCTATAGTCTCAGTGCCTGGTGAACAAGGAACAGGTGAGGTTTACCAGGGAGCCCTTGAGAATTCGAATGTCGAAACGGTCACGGAGCTTGTTAACCTTATCACAGCCCAACGTGCCTATGAAATCAATTCCAGGGCAATAAAAGCCAGCGACGAGATGTTGTCCACTATTAACAATCTAACGTAGTGCGGCAAACCTCACTTCATCTCCCGTTTCCCCCCTTCTCTAAGGAAGACGATGAAGTAAGCGTAAATAACTTAATTACATAGGAATTTTCATTTTATTTATGCGGGTTTTTAGGGTGGCATGGACAAGCTTTGTTTGTCCGTGTCTGACTGGCAAAATATATTTAATACATGGTGAGGATGTAATATGAAATTAAACTTCATGATGCTTTTACCAGCAGCGCTACTCTTTGGTGTGCATACAGCAGTCGGTGAAAAGATCAATATCGAAATTAAAGATAAAGTAACCCTGCCTGAAAAGCAAATTATCCTGGGTGATATTGCGTACGTTTCATGCAATAACCCATCTCTTTTGGAAAGGATAAACAATATCCTTATAGGAAATACCCCCTGGCCTGGTAACGCCAGAAAAATAGAACGGGACATCCTCAGTGCACGCCTTGTGGACGAAGGTATTGATTTAAAAGAGGTTTCTTACGGCAGCACAACTTCTGCATTGGTCTCAGTTGAATCAATAACCATTTCAGGAGAATATATCCTGAAGAAAGCAAAAGAATATCTTCTGTCTAAATTATTCCAGCCTGAACGTGAAATAATCATTGAGTCTGACAGACCGCCCAAAGATAAATTATTGCCTGCTAGCGAAGGAATTATCCGCTTGGAGGTATCACAAACTGATGCTAACAAAGACAGGGGTAATGTTCAACTCGTTGTTCGTATATTAATCAACGAGAAATTGTACGTGAAAGTGCCGGTGTTCTTCAATATACGTGTATACGAGGATATTGTTACTTCAAACAGGAAAATAGACAGAAACAGCATCCTGACTTTAGACAACCTGGTGATTAACAGGGTGGAAACTACAAAACTCGCTGGCTTAACGTTTGCTAATATAGAAGACCTCCTGGGAAAGCGTGCCATACGAGCACTCTCGCCAAATACGCCGATTACAGCAGAAATCGTGGATAATCCTCCTGCCATAAAAAAGGGGGATTTCATTAAAATATTTGTTCAAACAGGAAATCTTCATGTTGTAACAAAGGGAGTGGCGAAAGAGGACGGCTATTTGGGAAAGATCATCAGGATAAAAAACATTGATTCAAATAAAGAATTATACGGCAAGGTTGAGGATTCGTCCTCGGTGAAGATCATTCTTTAAGGAATGACCTTGGAAAGTAAACCGCTGAAGCAGAATAGCCACGACCAAATTACTCTGCCCGCATCTCCTGTTTTACAAAGGGAAGCAAAGATGTTTATAAAAGAAATCATATTCCTGCAAAGGTGTGCGATAACGGTTCTCTGTATAAGCATGGTACTATTGATGCTGAGCAATGACGTCCGGGCTGATTCAATCTGGAAAAAACGGATTACCCTCAACACAAATCTGTTTACTGACAACAGGGCCCGGGGTATAGGAGACATTGTAACAGTGCGAATTAGCGAATCTACAGAAATTACTGGAAAAGAAGACTCCAGCGCTGATAGCAAGAACAATCATAGTGTTAATATTGATACAACGAATTTTTTAACAAAACCATTGGGGGATACGAGCGGTTATTTGCCAAATTATAAAGCGGATACAAGCCATAGTTTCAGTGGTAAGGGAGCATATGAAAGTAACCGTAATGTTAATTTGGAACTCACAGCCGTTGTTACAGAAATACTGGCTAATGGTAATCTTATTATTGAAGGGAATCGGGATGTCAATATTAACGGAGAAAAATACAATATCAAGGTGTCTGGTATCGTACGTCCCATTGATGTCAGCATCGACAATGTGGTTCAATCATCTTCGATTGCAAATGCCAATATCATATTAGAGGGCAAGGGATTTTTGACGCGGGCTGGTAAACGAGGATGGTGGAATCGCATTCAAGAAGTTATTTGGCCATTTTAAGTACGGGATAAGGAATTT
>JAUPKS010000249.1 GCA_030837315.1 Planctomycetota bacterium | reverse complement strand
ATTACCAGCGTTCATGCTTGCAATGCTGGTATCTGTTGCCGTTTTAGTCAGCGTAACGTGGTATGCGGGTTTTGATCGTGTAAAATTGCAAATAATAAAAATTGCAAATAATGGTGCGAGGGAAGCATTGTTGTCGGGTATGCTGATTTCCGCTCATGCAGAAGAACCGGATGCAAAGCAATGTACATCATGTCATAATTATCTTAATTCACCTCCATCCGACAAATGCCTTAAATGCCATCAGGAGATTCTTGCCGTAATCAACAATAACCAGGGATATCATGGTTCATTAACCGGCCAATGCCGGACTTGTCATACCGAACATAAAGGTTTGCTGGCAGATATCACCTCGTTAGACGTAAAAGGCTTTAATCATGAGAGTGCAAGGTTTTCTTTAGAAGGCAAACATCGTGATTTGGAATGCAGGTCATGCCATAAACAACAAAATAAAAATAACGAACTCATCAGGACTAAATTTATAGGATTGCCGTTTGAAACTTGTACGGAATGTCATCGAAATCCTCATCCGGATTCAAAAGACAATTATGATTGTTTGACCTGCCATACTATGGCAGGATGGACTCGAAAACAGATAATATTTGACCATAACCAGAACAGTAAATATAAACTAAAAGGCGAGCATATTGCAATTTTGTGCGAAAAATGCCATGTAACCACGTATGACGGAAAAGTAGTATCACAGGTAAAACTTATCAATATTGGTAGTAAATGCATAGATTGTCATGATGATATCCATAATGGCCAAATGAATCATACCTGTGAAATTTGCCATAATGAGCTTGGCTGGAAAGGCGGGAATCTGTTATTTGACCACAACCAACACTCATCAAGCAAGCTGGATAAGGTGCATGCACATGTTTCATGCAACTTATGCCATTTGCCTGATAAGGACAAGATTATCCGGTACAGTCCTTTGCCTCGGCAATGCGATACGTGCCATACGGATATCGTTAATTTTATGAATGGTAAGTTACCCGATGGTAATGCAGATGCAGATCCCCATGCCAAACGTGTGACCTGTGTAGACTGCCATACGACCGACATCGCCAAACAGTTGCCGCATCAGTATGCTGAAAAATGCGCAGATTGCCATAATCCACGCTATTATGACCTTTATTTCGATTGGCTAAAATCCATAGCTCATTATTTGAAGAGCAATGTACAATTGATTAAAAGTTTAGAAGGAAGCGATAACGACCGAAAGGAGCGTATTGTAGCAAAGATTAACATCGCTGAAAAAATCGGCTTTCACAATATTCAATTGAGCAAGAGATTACTTGAAGGTAATAGTCCGTTGCCTTGAACTTACATTATTTTATTACACAAAAGGATGTGGTATTGATGAATTATTGAAATGCATACTGAAGAAACTTACAAAAGTGTGATTAAGAAAAACATACATGAAAATTAAATTAATCAGTACCAATCAAGAGAAAAATCCTTATCCTGTAATGCCACTCGGTATGTGTCTTGTTGGAGAAGCGACGCGCAAAGCCGGCCATCAGGTAGAGATGTATGATATGACTTTTCAGAAGAAGCAGCATTGTATTTCCCAATGGGTTGAAACCCCACATGATGTTATCGGAATTTCCATGCGGAATTTAGACAACTGTGATGCCCTTTTCAGTACTTCCTTTATTCCCGGGGTAAAGAAAATAGTTGCAGACATAAGAGGACGTTCTTCTGCACCCATTGTCCTTGGAGGGGCTGCAATGGGGGTAGCGCCACATGCTCTTTTGCAGGAAGTAGGAGCAAATTACGGCATTGTGGGAGAGGGTGAGGTCGCTTTTGTGGAATTACTGAAACACCTTGACAGAGGTGACGACCCATCAGTCGTGAGAGGAGTAATTTCTCTTAAAACAAAAGAACCTTATCGGCAAGTTGAAGGTCTTGATATGAGAGAAAATGTATGGGCAAGAGTAGGAGATCACTTCTCCGTAAAACCTTTTTTAAACGGTGAAGGAGTTTATCCGCTTCAAAGTAAAAGGGGTTGCGCCCTCAAATGTGTTTATTGCACGTACGTCAACATTGAAGGGAAAAAATATCGATTAAGAGACCCTAAAGACGTTGTCGAAGAAATTACTGATATACGAGATAGATATAATGTTCACGAATTCGAATTTGTGGATTCTACATTTAATTTACCGGCACGGCATGCGATGAGCTTATGCCGGGAAATTATTAGAAGTCAATTGAAGGTTTCTTTTTTTGGGTCTAATATCAATCCCATACACCTGGACTCCGGTTTACCTGAAGAGATGGTTAGGGCAGGATTTCGCAGTGTAACGTGTACTGCGGAAAGTGCTTCAGATAGAGTTCTTAAGGGCATGAGAAAGGGCTTTAAACGTCAACAAGCTGTTCAGGTGGCAAAACAATTTCAACACGTGGGATTACGGGTCTTTTGGATGTTTTTGATGGGAGGTCCCGGAGAAAACCAAGATACGGTAGAGGAAACGCTTGAGTTTATTCATAGAGAAACAGGGCCAAGAGATGTGGCTCTTATAATTTACGGTATACGGGTTTATCCCAACACGGGAATGGAAACTGTTGCTCTGGAGGAAGGGCTAATACAACAAAGGGAAGAGCTTCTCTGGCCGGTCTTTTATATGTCTCCCGGTTTAGAACACGGATGGCTAAAAAAGCGAATCAATCGGGCAATCAGGGAAGACCCCAGAATATTCACGTCGAACCAAGCCCAAAGTGCATTTATTCCCCTTGCACAACGCACCTTAAGCTGGATGAAAGTGAAAAGGCCCTATTGGAGATTTCTCCCAACGATTAACAGAGTAATGAATATTTACGCAAATTGATATTTTAATTGACTGTATCGGAATTTGAAAGTTTTCCTGCCTGTGGTCAGCGGGGTGTAGGTTGGGTTGAGCAAAGCTAAAACCCAACAACTGCGATTGTTCATGTCCCACATTTTCATCAAAATTTTGTACTCACTCTTTCATAGTCTGCTGAAATAATTCTTGATCAATCGCCATCGCATTGAGAACGCATTGTCGTTTTCTGGTAATGTCCAAATACCATGGATATGATCAGGAAGTAAGACAAAAGCCCGAATTCTAAAGGGGTGTTGCTTGATAACATACGGGAAAGCCTCTTTTATCAGCGCCACATTTGCCTTGTGACATAATATCCTCTTTCTCTTGTAGGTTGTTACGGTAAAGAAGAACGTTGCACCGTGCGCTTGTGATCTGCGATAT
>JAUPKS010000248.1 GCA_030837315.1 Planctomycetota bacterium | reverse complement strand
ATTGACTGCTTTGGCTCGCAGTCTTGGCATTTGAGGGTTGGTTGTATACATATTTGGAAACGTTAGTTTTAACCGGTTATTCTACACCGGAAAACGTTTCCAAGCTATTGGGCTATTACGTAGCACTTGACAACAATTTGTAATTGGCTATACTACAGTAAGTTATTAAAAACAATAAAACCTACAGTTGGATCCTGGCATTTACTTGTCCAGGGTTGGGTCCAGCTAATCCCGATGTTATCGGGAAAGGTGGCTTTTGCGCTAGTGAAAGCCCGGCAATCCTCCGTAATCAAGGGAAAGCTGATGTCGCCCCGATTTATCGGGGGACTGAGTCAGTAAAGTGGTCTTAATCCGTTTTGCTGACGGATTTTTTTAATCCGTTGGAAATAGGTTGAGACAAAAAAGGTGGTACCACGGGATAACCTCTCGTCCTTTTGTCAAAATGCTTTTTAGCGTTTGGGCACGAAGACTAGGGGTTTTTATTTGACCTCTTAGCTAGATTATTGTATGCTAGCGAGTCAGTTCTTTGATAATTCATCACATGGGAAAATATTCATCGGTCGGGTATGCTAACTAGAAAAGGAGAGAAAAAGATGTTAAGAAATGTGGTTGGATTGTTTGCGTCTCTAGCAGTTTCTGTTATTGTAATGTTGTTTGCGCTGTTTATGATAACAGGACATTTTATCACACAAGATCTTGGGGCGGTATTCTTGCTGGTAGGAATTTTGTTGTTCTTTTCCCATGTCATACTGGAAAATCGGGAAAATTGTCATACAAAAACCAATCGGCGTGATAAGCTTCCATATATTTCGCATCCGTGGGTTTGAGAAAAAAATCACAAGCAATCAGAAGGAGATCTAAGGTGAAGATTGTTTATATGGTAAATGCAATATGCAATATCAAGTGTTTCCATTGCTTTGAAAAAAGGAGGAGATGATATGTGGCGAAATCTGTTGAGTATTCCTTTTGTAGCGGAGATCATTGAACCAGTGGTTCAATGGAGAGAAGGAATCTCTACCTATTTAGGAATGGGGTGCTACGGAAGCGATGGTCAAAAGACGACTGCCCTTGGTATCGAGATGTTGTTTTTCCTTGGTACGGCAGAGAGGATTCATCGGGAGATAAAAGCAGGGAATAAACAATTGGTTTTTTCCGACCTTTGTTTTCCTTCAAGCTTCTTTCAATCTGAAAGTGAGATTGCTCTAGTAAAGAAGCTTCTCGGCTTATTTTCTGGAGAAGATGAATGGGAAATCCTGAAAGTTTCGGAATTGATCCGATTGAAACCGCAACTTGGCAAGTGTGCCACCTATGCAGAACTGCAGTCGTGCGTTACGGTTGATTTGCTGGGCGAGGTAGGTCTTCAAATCGGGTGGATACATGCTGTTGGCGGAAACGGAGTCAAAGACGAGAGGCACTTCTTTAGTCAGCTTCAAACGTCTGGGTTTCAGCATGACGGAATAGGAGCAGTGTTGGCAAAGTTTCCTGTTCTGCCAGGAGGTTCTTCGGGTGCGCCATATATTGTTAAGCCGCATCAACTTGATACGCGCCTGTTGCTCGTCGAAACTCCCGACTCGGTTATCGCCAAGTTCAGGCGCGGTTGTCCAAGGGGACGGATCCGCATGAGCCCATTCAAAGAAGTGGTTGAATTTGTGGAATACTATGATCTTCCAGTTAGCCGTAAGGATCCAATCAAAATGTATGTTGGATTGGCCGAGTGGTTAAACGAGAAGGTTGGTGATGAATACCGCAAGGTCTTTTGATTTTTGGCAGGGGAACTGAACCAGTTCCCCTGCCCTCGCATTATTTTGAAAAAAATATTAAACTTAATTATATATTTTGCATAAACAATTTGATTTATACTCCAATGAATTCATTTACAAAGAAAATTAAAAGAATAGATAACTATATTCTACATGAATCAGGCGATAAAAATTGCTTAAGGTTTGATGTGGGCACTTCCTGTTTGGGGCCAAGTAAAAAAATTTCAAAAGTAATAAAAAATCTTTCCACGGCAGGTTTATCTGAGTATCCTGATCCAACTTACAAAGAACTGAAAGAAGTCATTGCCAAAAAATATGATATTAACCTAGAAAACATAACTGTAACCGCAGGAGCGGATGAGGCAATCAGTCTCATACCAAGAGCGCTTCTTGAGCCAAAGAGCAGTGCCGTTGTTGCTGTGCCTACCTTTTATAGAATCATAGAATCAAATCAGCAGTTTGGTATAAAAAATATGCTAGTTTCAATAGGAAAAAATTTTAAAATAGGCAAGAACTATTTAGATTTAATCCTTCATGAAGCTAAGCGAGCTAAGACAAAAATGATTTGGATATGTAATCCGAATAATCCTACAGGAGAAATTATAGAATTAGATGGACTGGAATATCTTTTGAAAAAAGCAGGAAAAATATTTGTTACTGTCGATGAAGCTTTTTGTGATTTCGCTGATCCCAATACGAAATACTCTTCGGCACGTCTAGTCAAAAAGTATAAAAATTTAATTGTAATCGGAAGCTTGTCAAAGGCATACGGATTGCCTGGCTTAAGAGTTGGATATATTATTTCTAATAAAGATATTATAGACAATATTGATGTAATTAAGCCTGTTTTTAATGTGAGTTATTTATCAAATCGTATTGCCATAGAAACTCTTAATGATCAGGATCATTTATTGAAAACGTACAAGTTAATTTCCAATGAAAGGGAGTATGTTATCGGCAATATTAAGAAGATGAAAAGCTTGCAGATTTTAGGCGAGTCATGTGTGAATATCTTTTTGATCAGACACAAAACTAAGGATTTATTCGAGGAATTGCAAAAAAAAGGTATCGTTGCAGCTGATTTTCGTAAAAGCTTAGGACTAGAAAATATGGGATGTGTAAGAATTACTATTAAAAAAAGGAAGGATAACAATTTACTAGTTGAAGCATTGAGAGATATTGACAGTTATAATATCGTCCGCTAACATTCATAATACGGTAAAGCAGGTAGTGGTTCAGACAATAACACATAGGAGGACGTATTATGACTTTAGAACAGGCAGGAGATTGTCAAGAAATAGTACATTGGTGCGCCAGCAACCTGGGGCGTATGCAAGCGGAGAATAAGACTCCATCGGAAATGGTTCAGGCTTGTCTGAATCATATTTCTCCGCATGAGGAAACCTGCATCAGTCCAGATGTCGTGGAGCGTTATGTTGGCGCGTGCTTGTCTTAGCTCTTTACTTTTCAATTAAGCCCTTTTTGCGGGCGTGTAGCTCTAATGGCTAGAGCATCGGACTCCAAATCCGAGTGTTGGGGGTTCGAATCCCTCCACGCCTGCCACCCTATCTCATTGTAGATAGGTTTTTTTATTTACAGACAAATTTAAAAGCAGGTTTCGCATAAGCTCTGCAAAACCTGCCCGTCTATTTTCTGTTAACTCCAACTACTTCTCTCCAATCTAACCCTTCAGTTTGGCGACCAATTCGTCAATCAATTCCATGGTTGTATGGTTCATGACGACGATGTTCCAAACTGTCGACTTCGCCGAGTCGAGAGGGCTTGAGAGATCGGCGGGAAAACCTTCGTGAACGTGCGTGATATAAATATCGCGCAATGCTTCCGGTATCTCTCCTTTCACCGCGACGATGTTGATGTCGTTATGAAAAGTCTGAAACCCGGCGCTTTCCAGTCTCAGTCGAATGGCGTGAGCCATGGAAGTCAATCGGTTGGCAAAGTGTTCGTAACCTTCCTTGCCGATTTTCTTCATGGCAGCCCAGCAACTGAGAGCTATGGTGCCTGAACGTGATCCACAGAGAGTACAATCGTTGCCGGGAATGTAGGGGGCGATGGATTTCACCCTCTGAAAGAGGCCGCGACGTGCCAAAATGATACCGCTGCCATAAGGCGCCAGTCCCATTTTGTGAACATCGATCGCGATAGAGTCGACGTGCTTATTCGAAAATCCGATCTCCGGCAACCAGTCGATGAAGGGGATTACGAAGCCGCCGAATGCCGCATCCACATGAAAGTGGATATTGATTTCCGGGTACTGAGATTTGGTTTTCTCAATGATGTCATTCATGGCGGGGACGTTGTCTACTGAGCCGAGCATAGTCGTCCCGGCATTTCCTACCACGATTATGTTGGGAATACCTTTATCTGCCAGTTCATGCAATTTATGCTCAAATTGATCAAGCAGGAGATGCCCGTTGTCATCGGCGCCGAGAAGATGCAAACCGCTTCCGTCATTGCCGGGCTCAATTCCGATGCCCAGTACGTTAGAGGCCTTGATCACGGAATAGTGCGTAAGGTAAGAGCAGATGATGGCGCATGGCTTTTGCTTGTGGGCGTCTCTGCCCATCCAGCAACCGACCAGGTTAGCCTCGGTTCCACCGGAAGCTATGTAGCCGTCAACTTCATCAGGACTGGCGTTCATAAGGTCCGCGGCCATGGCGATTACTTCGCGTTCGGCGGCTTGAGTTCCACTGAAGCCGATTTCACAGTCGCACATATCTTTGTTGGTATGCATGCCGATATTGTTGGAATGACGATCAAGGTATTGGCTGCAAATTTCGACTGCAATGGGCTCGGGAATGGTGCCGGGAAAACCGATGATCTTGTCTTTGCCGTAGCAGATGTTTTGGTCTGCGAAATCCTGGATTCGTGCTTTGATTTCAGTATCATCAGTGGAGCTTTGCCAGATAGGTCTGGATTTACTTCCGAGGCAGGCTTCTTGGTGCCTATTTTCATTGAGATTTCCGCAGGCCGGACATTTAGCGGGAGTGGCCCCCGTGGAAATAACGCCGAACTGAGTTTCGCAACTTGCGCATTTGCACTTTTCCTTGCTGATGCGTACGATGTTGCAATTTTCGCCTTGGATGACATCGTTACATTGAGGGCAACAAACATTGCCCTTTCCATCGGGCTGTTCGTCGCCAAAAGTCAAATCGCAGCGAATGCAGTAAAGCCGACCGAAATTTGTAGCTTGCGCCAGCATAGTCGTTCTCCTCTTATGCATTGTCAGGTGGTTTATGTATTTTGCCCTATTTTTGCCTATCGGTGTGATGCGCAAACGCCTCCTCTAGTTGGATTAAAAAATTAAAGAACCCTAATACTCCTTGATTTGGAGGTTATAGTAATCTATAGGCGTTGTCAACTGATAGCGCCTATTCGAAGTATGATCGAAGCATGATTGACAAAACGAATTAAATCCGCTTGAATAAGTAGAACACTGTAAATAGGCTAGTGTTGGCATATTGTTGTCTCATGCTGACCTAATAATGGATTGTCATCATACAAAACACAGGAGGTTAACAGTGGAGAGACAAATTGTTCTTTCAGGTATCAGAGCAACAGGGAAACTGCATCTGGGCAATTACGTAGGTGCGCTTAAGAACTTCGTGGAGCTTTCCAGAGATGAAGCAAAGGAATGCTTCTATTTTATCGCCAACCTTCACACTCTCACGACCCATACCAATCCGTTCGAACTGAGAGCGAGTGTCAAGGACATCGTGCGCGATTTTCTGGCGTGCGGACTTGACCCGAAAGTGGCAACGATTTACGCTCAATCCAGCGTTCCGGAAATCACCGAACTGTCCTGGATTCTGTCGTGCATCGCGCCGCTGAATCTCTTGACCATCATGCCTCACTTCAAGGAGAAGCGAGACAAGCTCAATGAATCAGGCATCACAGAAAACGCCGGACTTCTGACCTATCCGATTCTCATGGCCGCCGACATTCTGTGTGTCAAATCCGAGCTGGTTCCAGTTGGCGATGATCAAGCGCCTCATGTGGAGTTCGCTCGCGAACTGGCCAAGAAGTTCAACGATATGTTTGGAGAGCTGTTTCCCATGCCGAAGTTTTTCGGGGGAGCAGGACTCAGACTGCCTGGTCTGGATAACCGTGGCAAAATGAGCAAGAGCGAAGCTTCAAGCGTCATCTATCTGGACGATAGTCATGATGCCGTATGGAAAAAGCTCAAAGTGGCCATCACTGATCCGCAGCGTGTCAAAAGGCGCGATCCGGGCAATCCTGATGTGTGCAACATCTTTACGTTTCATCATGCGCTGGAAACGCCGGTGGACGATATTGCCCGAATAACCAGAGAGTGTAAAAGCGGAGAAATCGGATGCATCGAATGCAAGGAGATTTTGGCCAAGGTTGTCAACGACATTCTTCGACCGATCAATGAACGAAGAGAGCAAATCATCGGTCTCGGTGCAGGCTATATCGATGAGGTCATGCATGACGGAGGATTGCGGGCGCGCAAGGTAATTCAGCAAACGGTGGCTGAAGCCAAGGAATTGGTGGGAGTTCCCTGTTACTAGCTTGACATTGGTTCAAACAATTTTGAACAATCTAACCCAGCCGGTTCATTAGAACCGGCTCTTTTTGTGTCATGTACATATGTTTGACATAATTTCAAAGGATGCTATACTTTACTAAAGTAAAGCGATAGTATGAATAAATGGAATAATTCAAAAACTGAAGACTTAATCAAAGCGATCTTGGTCATGGAAAGCCCTAAAGAGGCCAGAATGTTTTTGCGTGACCTTTTGACAGAAAAGGAGCTGGTTGAGTTTGGTAATCGTTGGAGGGCGGCTAAGATGCTTAATGACAAAATTACTTATTCAGAAATAGTCAAAGAGACTGGCCTGAGTTCGACCACTGTGGCCAGAATTTCCAAATGGTTGAAAGGTGGCATGGGTGGGTACGGACTTGTGCTTAGTAGAATTTGCAAGAATCATCATAGCGTCTCTTCTCATTCCGGGAAAAGGTTGATTTAGATTTTCTTTACGATTTTCTCATGAACCTCTTCCTGGGGCAGGAAGAGGCGTATTTTTTTGTTCTTTTTAAACAATTCATGGAAAGGAATTCGAGATGAAGATTGTCAAACTTTGCAGTGGAGAAATTAGTCGAAGCCTTATGGTCAAATGCGCCGAACTTTATTGCGATATTTGGAAAGAATCGCCTTGGGAAGAGTACTTTTGGACGGTTCCGGATGTTCTTCGTGATATGGAGGGTGAATTTTCCAAAATGTTTGCTAACTCTCTTTTCGCAGTTGACGAAACAGCTGAAATCCTAGGCTTTACTTGGGGATATGCTGTTTCTGCGGAGGAATTGCAGGAAATTTGCGGTAGCAATGAACTGGGCTATATCTTTGATGGTAAAGAACGAGTTTTCTATATTGACGAGTTGGGAGTTAAAGCTTGTCGCAGGATTAGCGGTGTAGGTGAAGCTCTTTCGCGCGGACTGATTAACTGGGCGGTGGATTGCGGGCTACAGAGAATTTTGCTTAGAACTGATGAAAAAGCGGCTGCTGCTCGAAAGTTATATGGGAAAATTGGCTTCCAGGAACTGACAGTGAAGGATGAAAAACATCCCGAGCGAACGTATTGGGTTTTGGAGATAGCAGTTCCTTTATGAGTTGGTGATTGTGGTGGTTAATAGAAAGTGCCTCTCGCTTGTCCCAAGAAGGAACAAATGGAATCTTGCCATTTGTTCCTTCTTCAGTCATTATGAAGGTAGAGAGAAAATAAAAAATATATAGACAATATTATGACTCCCATCGAGAAATTGCTAGTTGAGTTATTAAAAATCCCGTCTGTTACGGGTCAAGAAAAAGAAATTGGCCGATTTTTGGTTTCAGAACTTCGGGATTTTAAAATTGAAAAACAACTGGTGGAAAAAGACCGGTTTAACGTTATCGCGAGAAAAGGCGATCCGCAAATTCATATCGTGGTTCATATGGACACGGTTCCGGGGGTAATTCCCGTAAAAATTACGAAAGACAAAATTTTCGGGCGCGGGGCAATCGACAATAAGGGAAACATTGCCGGCGCGATTATGGCAGCCAGAAAAATGGAAAATATCGGTTTGATTTTTACCGTTGGCGAGGAAGTTGATTTTGCCGGGGCGAAAAAAATAAAGATAAAAAAAGGAAAGTTTATCGTGATGGAGCCGACAAAGATGAAATTTTTAGCCGGCCAAAGAGGGGCGATTGCTTTTGATGTTATCGCGAAAGGCGTTCAGACGCACTCCTCGCTTGATTTCAAAAAAGAGGACAGCGCGGTTTATAATCTGCTAAATACACTTTCTGAATTATACAAAAAAGGTTGGACTGCTTTTAACGCGGTTATTTTTGAAGGAGGGGAAAAAGACAGTATCGTTCCTCCTCGCGCCAGGGCTGAGATATTTGTCCGCCCCAAGGATCTCGTTGAGTATAGAAATATAAAAGCCGAACTGGGAAGAATCAAGGGAAAAAATATTGAAGTGAGGATGAAAGAAGCGATGCCTCCATGCTTTAGCGGTATTTTGAAAAACGGCAAAGTCGCCCCATTTTTTTCCGAAATGTTTTTTTTCAAAAATAGTGTGTTATTCGGAGTCGGGGACATCGCCAATGCCCATACTGCGGACGAATTTGTATCGCGAAAAGAGTTGAATAGGTTGGAGGGAGAATTGATTGAACTGGCTAAAAAACTTGAGGCTTGATTAACTTCTCAAAAAAATGATGGAAGCCATGGGCGGGCGCATCGGCGTCGATTCCAAAGGCGCCGGCTTCGGCTCGACTTTCTGGGTGGAAGCGCCGAGGGAGATGGGAGGGGAAATAGAAGCGCCGGGTGTAAAAATAATGGAACAGAAAACAGGTAAAGCAATCCGGGCGGCGGTTGCTTTTTTGTTAATTTTGTGCTAAAATAAGGGCATAAGAATGCCTGAATAAATCATATTTAAGCTATGCGCAATTGGTCTGTCGACATAAGCGAACTGAAAAAGGACAAAAAGCAATATGCCGTCTGGCGCTTGGAGCAAATGGTTAATTTCGGTTTGGAAGGAAAAAAAATCAACCGTGAAAAGATAAAAAAATATTGGAAAATTCTTTGCCTTGATCCCGATAAAAAGAAATATTTAAAAATGATATTATGGCCGAAACAATCTTAAGCGCCAACCAAATCAAGATTTTGGAAGCGATTAGCAAGGACAGTGAAATTTGCGGGAATTTTTATCTGACTGGCGGGACAGCCTTGGCGGAGTATTATTTGAAACATCGCCTGTCCGAGGATTTAGATTTTTTTTCCGAAAATGAGTTTGACGCTCAGGCGATAAATGTTTTTTTTGCCCGGAACAAGAAACCGCTTGGAATAAAAAAAATTGATTTCCAGCAAAGCTTTAATCGCAATTTGTTTTTCTTGTATCTCGAAAAAGATACTATTAAAACAGAATTTACCTACTTCCCATTTCCCAGAATTGAAAAAAAAATTAAAAGAAACGAATTGTTCGTAGACAGTCTGGAAGATATCGCCGTCAATAAGCTGTTTACAATTTATCAAAAGCCGCGTTCGAGGGATTTTGTTGATTTGTATTTGATTATGGAGAAAACCGGCTGGACAATGGACAGATTGATTAAAAAGACCAAAGTGAAGTTTGATTGGCATATAGACTATTTGCAGTTGGGCAGCCGATTTTTGCTGTCAGAAACTGTCAAGGACTATCCGCGGATGATTTTGAAGTTGAAAAACGAAGAATGGCAGAAATTTTTCACGGATCAAGCTAAAAGTTTCAGCAAGAAAATCGTTGCTTAATTTCAGGCTTCGGCTCGACTTTCTGGGTGGAAGCGCCGAGGGAGATGGGAGATGTTTGAGAAAGAAGTTCAGGATAAGAGGTTGAAAAAAGCATGATTATTGATTCACACGTCCATATTTCCAGATATAATAAAAACGCAGCCTCTCTCGAAGAGGCTTTTGGATTATTTTTGGAAGAAATGGAGAAAAATGGAATAAGTGGCGCAATAATTATTCCGGACAATATTGAGGGTAGTGATAATATTGTAGATTTGGATAAAGCGATTGAGTTGATTGGCGAGCGCAAAAACTTGTTTCTGCTGGGCAGTCCGCAAATCATCCAAAGAGGCTCGGGCGAATTGGAAAAATACAAGAAACTTTTGGAAGAAGGAAAGATAAAGGGGATCAAATTATTTCCAGGGCATGATCCGTATTATCCAACAGACGAAAGATGTTTGCCGTATTACGAACTGTGTGAAAAATTAAATGTGCCGGTTTTATTTCATACTGGAGAAAACTCAGGAGATAGTGAGTGTGCCAAGTGGAATGATCCAGAATATATTGTAGAGATTGCGAAAAAATATTCGCAACTCAAAGTTATCATCACGCATTACTATTGGCCGAAGATGGATTATTGTTATGAGATAACGAAAGATATTCAAAACATATATTTTGAAACGGCGGCTATGGCCGATGCCGAAGTGGTTGAGAAAAGTGGCGGGATTGAAAAGGTAAAGGAAACTTTGCGAAAAACCATTGTTGATCGGTCGGATAAAGTTATTTTTGGCACCGACTGGCCGATGTGCAAAATTGAGGAGCATATTGAGTTGATTAAATCACTGGAATTAAATAAAGATGTGGAGGATGGGATATTTTGGGGGAATACAAAGAGAACTTATAATCTCCCTCTGTAATTTGCCAAACAACTCAAAAGACGCTAATATGTAAAAATTAAAAAATAAGACTTGTTAAATAGCATGAATTCAAAATTATACATCCATTTTCTCAAAACAGAAAAGAAGCTTAATCCCAAAATGAAAGAACTTTTGGAAGAGGTAATTAAAACGCATGCCGCGAACGCCTGCAGTCTTTTGGGAATTGTTTATGTAAATATAACCGTTTATTCTAATCCTAATTTTGTAATTCCTGAAACTGGCGAAGGCGGTTATGCGGCATCTGGAGATTGGTTTCAGATTTACATTGATCCTGCTAAATCAGAAGATGAACTAAATAGAATAATTAACATTGATATACCACTCACTATCTATCATGAACTCAATCATGTGACCAGATGGAATAGCACTGGATACGGTTCAACTTTGCCGGAGGCGATTATTACCGAAGGTCTAGCTTCAGTTTTTGCCGCAGAAAATTGGGAAAAAGCAAAGTCGCCTTGGGTTAAATATTCCCCAGAAGAAATCAATGAATTAATGAAAGTATATCAAAATCGAGATAAGAACTTGGATAGTGATTATAGTCATGGCGATTGGTTTTATGGGACGGGAGACTTACCGAGATGGATCGGGTATAAGTTGGGTTTTCATATAGTTAAAATGGCTCGTGAAAACAATCCCGCGGTTGGTTGGAATAAATTGATAAATATGACCGCAGAAGAAATTATTAAGTTGTCAAGTTGTCAAGTACCCATTTTCTTAGACACGAACTCTGAGATTAAAAAATGATTAGCAAATTGAATTGGAGGCATTTTGAGAGCGGTATGAATCCGCTCGTTGTTATATCTGTAAATGGTTTGGT
>JAUPKS010000247.1 GCA_030837315.1 Planctomycetota bacterium | reverse complement strand
GCTATAAAAATGTATAAAGACAAGAAAGACACTGTTTTAAAATTAATACAATTAGTTTTAGAACGAGAAAAGAAGAAAAGGGGGGAATAGTGGCTATGGATATAAGCCAAATTCTTCTTCTGTAGATCGAGGGTCTTTCTAAACTTTGTTGCGTTGGAAAGGTTGACATTCAAACAGAGGTATTTGTATGAAAATATTTCCGGCGGTGGAAAGAGAAAAGATACTAAAGGATGAGTTAAATCGTATCATTGAGGTCATTAAAAGGTATTATGAACCCGAAAAGATAATTGTTTTTGGTTCCCTGATCAGTGGGATGGTTCACGAATGGAGTGATATTGATATCTTGAGAAGGGATATTCATGTTTCTGCATTTTCAGACGTAGTATTTGCAAGTCATAAAAGGAGGTCGTAAATGACTGTTATGTCACCAAAATTGGGTGAGGTTCTGGTCAAAACAACACATTCAAAAGATATAAATGATGCTCTAAATAAAATTTTCTCAGAATATTTGGAATTAAAGTTAGGGGCATTGCAGGAAATAATTGAGGGGTTTCAGAAGAGATGGGGGATGAGTTTTGAGGAATTCAAAAGGCATTTTAAAGAGGGGACTTTGAAAGAGGATAGTTATTCCTTTAGTGCAGAAAAAGATTACTGGCAGTGGGAAGAGACTGAGACATTAAAAAAACACTATGAAGAGATTAAAAGGCAGTGGATATAAGCCAATTTCTCCTTCTGTTGCTCGAAGGTCTTTCTAAACTTCATTTTGTTGAGAAGGTAGATATTCAGACAGAGGTGTTTGTCCTTAAAGGTCGTGCAATATTAAAGAACAATCGTTTCTTGCAGATATATTTTAATGAAATTACTGGAACTACAGCCTTTGCACTTATAGAAGATAACAGGCGGATTTGGGGTATAGATTGTGACAATATGAGAGGGTGGCATTTCCATCCGCTGGAAAATCCTGAAACTCACCATAGCATAAATAAGAAAACTATTGAGGAAATAATTGAGATGTTATCAGAGGTATGGTCATTTCTTCTGTGATGGACAAAAAAGAGGTTTGTAGAGAAAAACGGCATGCTTGGCTCTGAAAAATACAAGGTGGGAAAATGAAACTACTGCTCATAAATCCATATTTTGAAGGCCGTGTTTATACACCGTCTATCGGTCTCCTTGTGCTTGCTACCACAGTTCGCAGGGAAATGGGGATACCGGTACGGGTCTTAGAACCCTCGCTTCAGGGGTATTCCTTTCAGCAGGTTGTTGCTATTGCAAAGGACTATACCCATATAGGTATCTCCTGTTATACCGAGTCACGTTTCTCCTCGGTAGACCTTGTGCAGGCAATTAAAGGGTCGGACCACAACAAGGTGCTCATTTTTGGCGGGCCTCACGTGACATCGCTGGGTAGTCCCTTTTTGAAGGAGTATCCTTCTGTTGATTTCATGATTCGTTCTGACGGAGAAAAGGCATTGCTGGGGATTCTCAAGGGCTCTGATTTCTCGACCCTTCCCGGACTTGTATATCGGGGAACAAACGGTCAAATTATTGAAAACCCCATCGTGAGAGACAAAAAGGTCAACTGTCTGGATATTGATTACGACTTTATAGAGGATGTTATTGTTAGCTGGAAGGATTTCGAAGTACCGGGGTGGCTTCTTAAAAAGAAACATTTACCTGTCATGGCCTCCATGGGGTGTCCGTTTCAATGCCGTTTTTGTGCGGCTCCTGAGTTAGGCGGGGGCTTGTGGCGAGGCACAGAACCTTCCGTTCTGGTCGATCGCATGGAGAGGCTTATAGAGGAGCGGGGGATTGGTTACTTTCGTTTTTATGACCCTCTTTTTACCGCCAATGAAAAGAAGATTCAGGAATTCTGTAAAATAATTATTGAACGAAAAATATCGGTAAACTTTCGGGTTGATATCCGGGTGGGTACGCACAAAAACACCCTCGAATTGCTAAAAAAAGCTGGCTGTGATGTGGTAGGATTTGGGGTGGAAACCGGTTCCGAGAAACTTTTAAAAGTCGTCGGCAAGGGTGTTTCAAGGCGCCAGGTGCTTGAGACTATTCAAGAGTGCAAGGATTTGGGGTTTTGGATTATTGGTTTCTTTATTTACTTTTTTCCCCAAGAAGACGAGCATGACCGAAGACAGACTATGGATTTGTTTAAATATTTTGATGTGCTGAATATCCAATTTTTTAAGATTTATCCAGGGACATCGTACTATCAGGAGTTCGTTGCGGAAAAGTTTATACACGAATCCTTTTGGTTTGACCGTTCGATTCCTTCGGACACGTATTTCTGCAAGGATACCTTTCCCGGTGCAGAGTTTTCTATTAACGAGGGGATGCGAAAAATCGCCATGTCGTATGACCTCATCAATCTGAAGTCTTTCGGTAATAGTTTTAAAAGAAATGGTTGGAAGGCACTGATGTCATTGGCCTACTCGGCTGCCCATTATACTTTATTGCGTTCTGATATTTTATTTAATTTAAAAAATCATCTTGCCCGGCGTGGAGTTCTTGAGCCCATCAAGCGGCTGCTGGCCCACGCCAGAGTTAATCCCTGGTGATAATACGAGGAATGGTTTACTATGCAAGCTGCACTCATTAATCCATATTTTGGCGAAGGGTCTAACTGGGAGACCAGCGGCGCCGTTCATAGCCCTCCTTTGAATCTGGGCTTTATAGCTACTTATTTACGGGATCATGGTGGAATAACGTGCCGGGTGTTCGATCCCTTTCCTCAGGGAATGAGCATCGAGGATACCCTGAAGGCTGTGGCAGATTATAACGTCATAGGCCTTGCATGTTACACCGATACGCGCCATTATTGTTTTAACTTTGCAAAGAGACTAAAGGAACGCTATCCCGATAAATTTCTTGTGGTAGGCGGTCCGCACTGTTTCTCCCTGGACCAACTGATCTTGAAGCATTATCCGTTCGTTGATGCGGTTATCCGGGGAGAGGGTGAGCAATCATTGCTTGGGTTGGTTCAGGGAACAGATCCGGCAACGATTGAGGGTCTTACCTGGCGTAACGGGGAACATATTGTCCAGAACCCAAAACGACCGCTGTTAGCAGATATCAATTCACTGTATGTAGATTATGATCTTTTGCCTGACATGTCATATTACGGTGGCGACAATGAGGCACCAGAGAGGCTTCGCAATCTACGGCAGGTGTATTTTATCTCTTCACGAGGGTGTCCGTTTCAATGTATTTACTGCGCAAATGACCATTGGGAACGGAGCTGGCGTCCAATGAGTCCTGAGGTGGTCGTTAATCACATGGAACGTATCATAAAAAAATACAATGTTGAATATTTTCGGTTTTACGATGATCTTTTCACGGTGAATAAGAAGTGGGTGATGCAGTTTTGTGATCTCCTTGAAGAAAGATCACTGAAGGTTAAGTTCAGGGTTTTAATTCGGGGTGATACCAGGCCAGAGGTGATTCGAAGGTTATGTCAGGTTGGGCTGGTAGCGGTAGGTCTGGGAGTTGAATCTGGGTCAGATCGCATGTTAAAAGCGATTGCGAAGGGTATTACTTCAAAACAACTTGTTGAAACCATGACTGAATGTAAAAGATTAGGTTTATGGTTGGTCGGTTCTTTTATCCTTTCACTTCCCGGTGAGACTCCGGAGGACTTTAAAGCGAGCAAAAAATTGATGGCTTATCCTGATGTTTTTCAGGCCCCGATCATGACCATTTTTCCTGGCACACCCCTTTATAATCAACTGAAAGACACCGGTGAGATTAATGACGAGATATGGTTTGATGCTGCGCAGCAAGGGCGAATTTTATACTGTAAAGAAAATTTTCCCTCGGCACGTTATTCAAGAGAGGAGCTGGATAAATTACAGCTTTATATTCATAATTATAAGAACTTAATATCGCCCATAGCTCTCATTCGTCTTTATGGGCCCGTCAGAGGCAGTATAAATTTTGTTAAGTCAGCCATGGATTTTATAGCTCAGGGCAGGGTTACGAAGATAATTGAGCAGAATCCTCATGTGAAGAAAAAAATATTGAATTTTTTACGTTTAAAGAAAGTATGAGTTAATCGAATATGCCTTCATTACAAAAACTTAGAAAAATATTCCGGGAACAGGGATTTAAGGGTGTATATAATAAGATATGGTATATTCTGACTTACGGGAAAGAAGCTCCCCGCAAGCTGATTTTGAAAACCCTCTTTCCCTATTTACTCCATCTTCCGAGATTGATAGAGGTGGAAACAACCACTCGTTGTCATCTGAAATGTGTGATGTGTGAACATACGTATTGGAACGAAGTTGGGAGGGATATGACCTATGCCGAATTTGTTTATATTATTGGGCAATTTCCTCATCTGAAATGGGTAGGCATGACAGGAATCGGAACCGGTTTCCTGAACAGAGATTTCCTGCGGATGATAGCATACGTTAAGTCTAAAAAAATGGATGTCGAGATCTATGACGCCTTTCATCTCTTAACAAAAGACCGGGCAAAGGAGCTGGTACGACTGAAGGTCGATAAGATTATTGCCTCTATTGATGCCGCAACCGCAGCAACCTATGAAAAAATTCGCATCGGCTCAAATTTTGAACAGGTGAAACAAAACCTATCCGATTTTTTTGATATACGTCGGGAGGCTGGGCAAATTTACCCGCAGGTTGTTTTTCATTACATCATTTCCAACTACAATTTATACGAAACGGAAAAATTTATTGAACTCCTTTACGAAGTTACCCGCGGCAAGGAGCGTCCTTCGGTTTTCTTTACGAGTATCCTTCATCAATATAAGGAAATCGAAGGACTCCCCACCGTTATTCCCGAAGAAATTGTAGAGGCTACCAACCGTAGGGCATCAGAACTGAATGTCCTTGCTGCCTGGAATAAGAATGTTCCCCGGCGAAAGGCAGATGTTTGCAATTGTACCTATTGGAGTATGCCATTTATTTTCGTGGATGGCACGGTTATACCATGTTGCGCCGGTAACGAAGGGAATCGTCGCGAGTTTCAGCGTAAATATGCCATGGGAAATATTTTCCAAACTCCTTTTAAGCATATATGGAAATCACAAAAATATTCCCAGTTTCGCAACCGGGTACATAATAACGTTGTGCCCGTTCAGTGCCAGTTTTGTCCTTCATTCCACGTCTCTCCGTACCAGGAGGATGCCGAGGAACTCAAACTCTGGGAGAACAAAGCGTGATTTTTATTAACCCGGATAGCCCTGCGAACAAAGGTGTATTTGTAAAGGGGAAAATGGCATGAATGACATTGCAGAATTTTTCTGGGATGTGGACATAAGGAGCCTTGATACCGTAAAAAACAAGAAGTTTATTATAGAACGGCTTTTGCGATATGGAAGACCTGAACAGATAAAATGGATGATCGCCCGCTATAGCGACAGCGAGATTGTCGAAGTTGTAAAGTCGTCAAGAACTATTGATAAAAAGACCGCCAATTACTGGGCGCTTCATTACAATATTTTGCCAAATGAGGTTTTATGTTTGAACAGGCAATTGACGCACGAGTGCTTTTATTAATAAAAAGTATTTCAAAAATGCGGGAGATAGCAGACAATTTTTATCTTGCGGGTGACACTGCATTGTCAATACATCTTGGCCATCGCAAAAGCGACGATATTGATTTGTTTTCACAGAAGCATTTTCCTGTCGAGCATTATTCGCATGTGTTCCTTACTTTAAACGGTAAAATATTGGTCGAAGAAGAGGGAACAATACATACACTCATTGAAGGCGTCAAGGTATCGTTGCTCTATTATCCATACAAATTATTGTTGCCGTTTAAAACATTTGCGGGATTAAATATGGCGAGTGTTGAAGATATCTCATGCATGAAAATAGTTGCACTTTCACAGCGTGCAGAGAAAAAGGATTTTTTTGATGCATATGAGATTCTCAAAATATATAAACCTGTTGAATTAAAAAGGATGTTCCTGGAGAAATATGGTATAGAGAAAATAAACTGCTACCATATTTTAAAATCATTTTTTTATTTTGATGATGCAGAAAACTCACCGGCACCGGTCACTCACCATGGAATAACGTGGGATGAAGTGAAAGCATTCTTTAGAAATAATGAAAAAATGTTCACAAGAGATTTATTATGCTAACATGCGTAACATGGTAAAGATTTGGGGCAGGGTCTTTAAATATAAGATTTTTTGATTCAAAGTGCTTTTTTAGTTTTTTGGTGGACAAAGAGTGATTTTTATTAACCCGGATAGCCGCACAAACAAAGATATTCCAAACCTTGCCGTTGCGTATGCCGCTACATTATACCGAAGCAGGGTGGTTGATCTTAATACGATGCCCGATCCGGGCAACCGATTTTACGATGAAAAGGAAAATGACTATGTTTTGTCTGTTCAGTCAAGAAATTACGGCCATGCACAGAAGATAAAAGAAGGGATTCTCTTAAAACGCCCGGATGCCAGCGTTCGGACACTCAAGGGCATTCTGGATATCCAGTGCTGTTACCCGTTCGTTACGTTCGATGAAACCTTGAATATTGACACTCCTTTTTCCGATGATCTTCCTTTTCCTGATTATTCATTGTTTGATTCGTTTAAGATTTTTCTGGCAAAATGGCAATCAGGTGACTGGTATTATCCTCTGATGACTAGCATTGGGTGTCCCTTTAAATGTACCTATTGTATGAGCCGTTGCAGGGTTTATAAAACCAGATCGGTAGATAATTGCTTCAATGAATTGAGAGAGGCTCAAGTTACATGGGGCATTAAAAAATTTTGCATTATGGATGACTGTTTTAATCTTAAAAAGGGGCGTGTTTTAGAATTTGCTGCAAAGGTCAGACCCCTAGGTCTCGAATGGATTTGTTCAAACGGACTTCGTGCAGATTTATTCGATGAAGAAATTGCTGATGCTATAAGGGCTTCCGGATGCCGATATCTTAGTTTTGGTGTCGAAACCGCCTCTGATAGAATTCTGGAAAGGATACAGAAAGGCGAAACCCTTGCCCAGATCGCGAAGGCTGTCTCAATCGCCAAACCACGTTTTGATGCAGTAAATGGATTTTTCATTTTTGGTTTACCGGAAGCTACGCCTGAAGATGATATTGAAAGCTTGTGCTTTATTCTGAAACACGGAATTAATGCCCATCTTAGCGTGTATGTTCCGTTCGATAAAGGCATACAAAAAGATGCAATTTTCAACAAGGCCTCTTCAGAAGCGGTTCTTGATAACAATTCATCGTTACCATCCAACCGTGTGTTACGTTGGGCCGAGCGGATTGGGATCAGGGAGTCATCACTGCCGGTGATTTTCAAATATACGTGCAGGTTGGTCTTTCTTGCCAAATACAGACCCAGTCTTCTTCCTCAACAATTTCTTACTATTGCGAAAATGGTCTATGCCAAAAATTTATCATCTAACTGATACCCTTCCTTATAGTCATTCTGTTTGGGGCGGAGCCGAACAACTTACGGCAAAATATATTTCCGCGCTTCGGAAGCGTGCACCAGGGAAACATGGTATAATTTGTCTTTTTCCTTCATCGCCGGAAATTTACCAGGATGCCTATTTTATCAGAAGCGCCTCATCGGTAATGAAAGTTGGGCAGATGCTTGCCGACATTACCCACTTTGACCCAATAGCCTGTATGGAGCTAT
>JAUPKS010000246.1 GCA_030837315.1 Planctomycetota bacterium | reverse complement strand
CTTTTTACTTTGTAATTGCCTTCGTAACGTTGAACACATTTGCGAAATTCATGCATGGGTAAGAAATCCATTATTTGCGAGAAAATAGTTATCCCTGTATTCACGAGCCATTCCTTTCTGTGTGTTATGAAATAGAAAATGGCTATAGTATACTTTGTATTTCAAATCGATTACGACATTTATTTCTCGTATTTCTCTTAAACTAGCAGACTTACAACAAATTGCTATTTAAACGTCCGGACAGCAGTGATAGTCTTTAAAGAAGGCGTAGATAAGAAAGGTAAACATGGCCATTTGCTTTTTGCTGAAGCACGAGACGAAGTGGTTCAGGAACTTGTTTAAGAGGCAAATGTTTGTCTGAAAAATACTCATCCTTTGCTCCCGTGAGTGTTAGTTTCAAAAAATTACAAGTGTAATTCATACCAAGAGTAAAGGAATAAATCAAGGGCAAATATTAGTCACAAAGCATTGAATATTCATAAGTTGTGTCCGACTCTACTTGCGACTTAAAAACATTTTTTCACGAGTGATTTTTAACAAAGTAATGTGGGGACTTAAACGGAATAAATTAAGACCCAATCGCATATTTACCATAGACAGTCCTATTATCTTATATCGAATGGGCAGTCTTAAAACAGAAAAACTCACTGAGATTATAGATAAGGTTGTCGAAATCATTCGTAAGTGAAAACGCAACTTCTGCTAAAAATCAACATCCAACTAGGAAAGAAAGTAAAAAGACCAAATGCGAAACAAGAACGATAACGATAACAATTCTTATTTCACTTCGAATTTAATCACAAACCAGAGAAATGAATGGTCTCAATACGATTGGTTTGCAATACTAACCTTATTCCTTCTTACCCTGGCATATTTCCACAACGTTCTTATTCCCACGGATTTTAGTGTCCTGAGCGATCAGAATACCGATACACGCCACCAGTTATTTTACTGGAGATATTTTGGTTTTAATACCCTGGCTAAAGGAACGATTCCCCTCTGGAATCCATACATTTATGGTGGAACACCATTTGTCGGGGGAGTGCAATCGGCTCTATTTTATCCGCTCAACCTGATCTTTCTTGTATTCCCTATTCATGTAGCTATCAACTACAGCATCATACTCCATGTGTTTTTGTCAGGAGTGTTTACTTACTTATACCTTAGATTTTTAAATCAGAAATCCGCAACCACAAATCTACCATCACTCGGCAGGCTTTCCCGATCGAGCTGTATGATCTCATCCATCGTATTTATGTTTTGTGCGCCCCAGATATTCCACATCTATCCAGGACACCTCCCCAATCTCTGCACCATGATATGGCTGCCACTCATCCTTTTCTTCTCCGAATTATTTATCTGTAAGAGAAATCTTTTCTATGCACTGATGGGAGGGGTTGCGGTTGCGTTTAATATAGTGGCGGGGCATCCTCAATACTTTTTTTATACTGCGATTGCGGTAGTTATCTATTTCATCATACGTATAGTTCAGGAGTTTAGAGAGCACAGGAACTGGAAATTAGTCGGATATCATACGGCTGGAGTTTTCATTCTCTACGTTGCAGGTGTTTCAATCGCTGCCATTCAATTATTGCCGGCCTTTGAGATGATTCAACATTCTGCCCGGCAAACCATTTCCTATGAATGGGTAAGTCAGTTTTCCTTTGCACCAGAAAATTTCATCACATTATTTATCCCGGAATATTTTGGGGATGCATTAAAAACCCCTTATTGGGGGAGGTGCTACCTCTGGGAGATGTCGTTGTACGTTGGCATCCTGCCCTTACTATTGTGTGCACTTGCCTCCTTCTATAATAGAAATAAATTCACAAAGACCTTTCTTATTATGGCATTGATTACGACCATCCTTGCGCTAGGCAAGTTCACACCACTCTTGAAAATCCTTTATACCATTGCGCCTGGATTTAACTTGTTCCGGGGAAATTCAAAGTTCATATTTATCGTCGCCTTTTCCCTTTCCGTCCTTTCCGGTATCGGGGCCGAATACTTGCAAAAGGGTGTTTTTACGAAAAAAAAGATTACAATATTTTTCTACATTACCATAGGCATTGTTGCTGCGGTAAGCCTGTTTCTCTTAATCTTCTTTTTATTCAGAGCAGGATATGGGGCATGGCATGACATTATCCATATGATTTGTTCATGGGGCGATCGATACACCACATTGCCCGGCCTGAAGGATGCCGGAATTTTGCATGCAACCTTTGCCGTTGCCACGAAGGGGGCCGTAAAATTTATTATTCTCACGATACTAAGCTTGCTTGTTATGGGCATGTGGATGAATGGCAGGTTAAGAAGTCAGATTTTAATACCCATTACCATAGCTTTAATATTCGGTGACCTCTGGTGTTTCGGAAACCAATATATGGTTACCTTTGACTCAAGGCAATGCTTTTGGAATAAGGAAATACTCAACGTCTTGAAAAATGACCCAGAACCATTCCGCATCACGACAGTTGGATATTTTGAGCTCAACCAGGGCATGGCGCATGACATTTCAAATATCGGGGGATATGACGCCAATGTCATCAAAGAATACAGCGAATTTATCAATCTGTCCGGCGGTAAACCCCTAGAAGAACCGCGCATTGTTATGGAAGTTACTCAACTTTCCAGGCTGACCAATCTGCTTAACTTAAGATATATGCTTCTTCCCGCCAATGTGAAATTAGAACACCCAACAATAAAACCGGTCTTTCGTGACTCTCAATACGCCCTCTTTTACAATACGCAGGCAATGCCGCGCGCCTTTATCGTCCATGGGGCAAAAACCTTGCAGGGGAGAGATGCCATATTCAAAGAACTCTCCAGCAGCGAATTTAATCCTTTAACATATGTTATCCTGGAAGAACCGTCCAGACTTACCACGAATACATCTGGAGAAAATTTGCAGAAAGAGGCTAATCCTACAATTCTTGAATACTCACCAAACAGCGTTACCATTAAGGCAACCCTCTTAGAGGACGGGTATCTTGTCCTTGGTGATACATTTTATCCCGGCTGGAATGCATACGTTGATGGGGAAAAGAATCGGGTGTTGAAGACCAATTACATCCTACGATCCGTCTTCCTCGAAAAGGGCGCCCACATTGTTCAGTTTATTTATGAGCCAAAATCATTCACCATCGGCATGATTATTACCCTGACAAGTATCGCTATTTTAATTCCTGTATCCATATCTTGTAATCGTTTTGTTAACCGCATTCGAAGACGTTGAACAGCAAAACCCGCATACTATTATTCACACTCATCGCGATATTACCCGCATTGGCTTATCTGAATTCCCTGGGGAATACCTTTGTTTACGATGACTACGTTACGATAACCAATAACCACTTTATCCGGGAGTGGAGGTATCTCTCTGCATTCTTTAACCAGAAATACTTTGTCATCTCCGGCGAACTGACGTACCGCCCCATTGTCACCCTTTCCTATTTCATCGAGTATGCCATTTGGCAACTAAGACCGTGGGGCTATCATCTGACAAACATCATCATCCACACCCTGAATGTTTACCTGGTCTATTGTATGGCATATCGGCTCTTTTATAATCGACCGGCTGCCTTTATTTCCTGTCTGATCTTTGCCGTACACCCGATTTTTACGGAGGCTGTAAATGCCGTTAGCTATCGCGAGGACCTTTTATCTGCCACCTTTTTGCTGGGAGCCTTCCTCTTATTTCTCAAATCCAACAGGAGTACTGGCAAAAGAGACTTCATCATTTCCTATGCCTTTTCTTTATGTGCATATCTCTTTGCACTGTTATCGAAGGAGATGGCAATTACCCTTCCCTGCTTGATCCTTGCCTACGACCTCATCTTTCAAAAAGGTATCTCGTTAAACACCCAAAATACTCCAGGGTGGCACCTCAAAGAAAAGGCCCCTCTCTTTCCCCCCTTCGTAAAGGGGGACACAGGGGGGGGTAAAGAACCTATCGAGGAAAAGAAGTTATTACAGGATAACACTATCGTGCGGCTAGTAACACGATATGCAGGCTATCTTGTCGTCAGCGCCTTTTACCTGTATCTGCGATTCTCTCTATTCCACAATCCCGGCGAATCATCAGAGTTTCCCGGAAACAGTATTTTTGCGAATGGCATTATGATGACAAAGACGATCGGTTACTATTTCAAGCTCTTGTTTATCCCGGTCCCGCTTAACGCAGATTACGTCGTTCCCCTTACCTATTCACCTGCCGATGCGGCTTTCCTGGTAAGTGTTGTCGTAGTAATACTCGTTGTTGTACTATCAGTAAAACTATGTCGTCTTTCAAGGATATGGACTTTTTCCATCCTCTGGTTTTTCATAACACTCCTGCCGGTAATGAATATTATCCCCATAATCAACATCATGGCAGAGAGGTATCTTTATATCCCCGGTATTGGATTTACCCTGCTATTGGGTTCGATACTTAGTCAAAAAAGAGACATAAGCCTTTTTTACTTACATGGTACCAAAAGTTCTCCTTCACCCTCCACTGCAAATCTCGTTCGACTGAGCGCTCACAACCAAGTAACATCAAGAGATGAGAGAACTGTTACCACCCTCGTTTCCCCTCCCCTGGTGGGAGGGGCAAGGGGAGGGGGATTACCATTATCCTTTGCAAATAAATGTGTATTAAACGTTTCAGGTAAAATCCTAAACCGGAGGGTATTTTACATAGCATTAATAACCATAATCTGTCTCTTGTTCGCATGGGGCACAATAAGCAGAAACAGGATATGGTTCAATGAATTT
>JAUPKS010000245.1 GCA_030837315.1 Planctomycetota bacterium | reverse complement strand
TTCCATATCCGCATCAGTTCTTCCGCTTAGCTGGTAGGCTGGAGGCGTTAGCCTCCAACCCCCAATAGTCGCCAGATACCATGGACAACGTGACGGCCATCGGTGGTTGGTAAATGAACATCAATCATTTGCATGTTCGACAGTTTTTTCAAAATGGCTTCAGACGTCAGCCCTGCGGCTCGTCCCCGTGCAAGATTTCGCAAAGTGGTGTGGAGACAATACGCCAGAAAGGAAACAAAAATATGCGACTCAATTCTCTCTTCCAATCGGAATACCGCGATCCATAAGCCAGGTACGGCGAAGCTTCCCGTACTGTTTTTCAATCCGATCCAGAAACTCCTCCAGGGTTGCGGTATCTCTTGTGTTTCCAGGGTAGACTTCATAAGCCACGGGAAAACCTTCCGGTGTCAACACCAATGCCACAACCACTTGAACACAATCAGAACGCTTGTCCCGGCTGTATCTCGCGATAGATAAGAAGTTGCCGTGACTTCATGTCCCGCATTGTAACTTCTTTCGCATCAAGCCTTTTCTGCATTTTCGCTAATCGCCCATTCCGGATTATGCAGACTATATAATCCGGTCTACAACCCAGCAACCTGGCTTCGGACACCGGGACATCCTTTGCTCAAGACATGGGTGTAGATCATCGTCGTGCTGACGTCTTCGACAAAGACAATCAGAGATTGTCATTTACCGTTTTGCAATGTCAAGTTTTTTATCGGTTTTTTCCGGGGAAAGAACGGGGTCGAATCGTTCCAGGTTATCCGGAAATAGGTGTTTTAGCAAATTCGTGTGTCATAATTTGTACTAATTTTGCGCTAAAATCAGTCCAAAAGGATAGAATTATCTGAAATGAATAGAATTGATATAACGCCAACAATCCCTTAAAATTCAGGGTAAAACAGGAAACCAGCCCAATATCAAGGACTTAAGAATAAAATTTGTTTGCTAAAGATGCACTTACCTATTAAATTAAAAGCCATGAAAATTGCACTGGCACAGATTAATCAAACTATAGGTGACTTTCAAAGGAATACCGAAAAAATCTGCTCGTACATTGAACGTGCCAGGAATCAAAACGTGGAGCTTATCGTTTTCCCGGAATTAGCCGTTACGGGTTATCCTCCAAAGGATTTTCTCGATATTCCAGCGTTTATAGATGAAAATCTAAAAGCCCTCAACGAAATAACCAGCCGCGTATCTGGTATTTCTGCCATTGTAGGCTTCGTCGATAGAAACAAGCGACGTCATGGTAAGCTTGTCCACAACGCGGCAGCATTTATTCAGGATCAGAAGATTATTTCTATCCATCACAAGTCACTCCTGCCGACATACGACGTCTTTGATGAATGCCGTCACTTTGAACCAGCATATACGATTTCTCCGGTAAAATTTATGGACTATACGTTGGGCATATCTATCTGTGAAGACATATGGAATGATGAAGACTTTTGGACGCGCCCCTTGTATGAGAGAGACCCGATCGAAAACCTGATCTCTCAAGGGGCAGATGTCATAATCAATATCTCTTCATCACCCTTTGCCGTGGGGAAACATGATAAGATCAGATTGCGTATGCTCATACACGATGCTATGAAATATAAGGTTCCCTTTGTCTATGTAAATCAGGTGGGGGGCAATGATGACCTCGTCTTCGATGGAAACAGTGTCGTAATAAATGCCCAGGGCAGGCTTATTGCCCAGGCGGCCACTTTTAAAGAGGACTTGATCGTGGTCGATATAAAAAACCCATCGGTACAAATTCAACCCAAGAACTATTCCGATATCGAAACCGTCCATATGGCCTTAATTGCAGGGCTTCGGGATTATGTGACAAAGTGCGGTTTTAAGAAAGTGGTCATTGGTCTCAGCGGGGGTATCGATTCTGCCTTAACTGCTGCAGTGGCTGTAGAATCCCTGGGCAATCAGAATGTCATCGGAGTACTCATGCCATCCCAATTTTCCTCACAGGGGAGTATCGACGATGCCGTAAAACTTTCGCAGAACCTTGGTATTGTATATAAAATCATACCCATTCAGGATGTATTTGTAACATATCAGAAGACCCTGGAGACCGAATTCAAAGGGAGTCCCTTCGATATTACTGAAGAAAATCTCCAGGCACGTATTCGTGGCAATATCCTCATGGCGCTTTCCAATAAGTATGGATACCTTGTCCTAACAACGGGAAACAAGTCGGAACTGGCCGTAGGCTATTGCACCCTGTATGGTGATATGAGCGGTGGACTGGCCTTGATCTCTGATGTCCCAAAAACGATGGTTTATGAACTGGCGAGGTATATAAATCGAGGAAAAGAGATCATCCCGCAGGATTCTATCACCAAGCCACCTTCGGCTGAATTGAGACCGAATCAATTTGACCAGGACAGCTTGCCCCCTTACGATGTGCTCGATGGCATCTTGAAGGCATACGTGGAAGATACCAGGGGAATTGATGAAATTATTCGGATGGGATTTGATGAAAAGGTTGTGTGTGAAATCATAAGAAAGGTAAGCAGAAATGAATACAAGAGACGACAAGCGGCCCCGGGTATCAAGGTAACTTCCAAGGCATTTGGATCGGGCAGACGAATGCCCATTGCCCATAATTTTATGTGTTAAGAAATAGTTTCTCATTGGGTATCAGAATTTCGTGGAAAATCCAGGAACTAAATTACCTATAGGGGTCTTCGATTCCGGTATTGGAGGAATTTCGGTCCTCGCTGAGATAATCAAGGCACTGCCTTGTGAAGAGTTTGTGTATTTTGCTGATACCCTTCATTCTCCTTACGGGACCAAGCCAGAGGATGTTGTCCGGTCTCTATCGATAAAAGTTGCCGAATTCCTGGCCCTTATGGGCATTAAATCCCTGGTTATTGCGTGTAACACAGCCACAAGCGTTGCAATCAGCGAGATTCGAAGGAAGTATCCTTTTCCGGTGATTGGTATGGAGCCCGCCTTAAAACCAGCGGTGGGGCTAGGACTCATAGGTAAAATTCTCGTTATGGCTACTCCCCTGACGTTAAAAAGCAAAAAATTTAATGTGCAGGTACAGTATTACAAACATCGGGCAGAGATCGTTCCGCTCCCGTGTGAAGGATTGGTAGAGATTATTGAACATGATCATTCCGGAGGACGAGAAATCAGGGAATATCTTGCTCAGGTATTTTCCCCGGCAAACACCAGGGATATTTCAGCTATTGTCCTGGGTTGCACTCACTATGTCTTAATAAAAAAGGAAATCGCGGACATCGTAGGGAGTAAGGTTGTCATTGTCGATGGAAATTGTGGAA
Organism: Planctomycetota bacterium; assembly: GCA_030837315.1. Lineage (GTDB taxonomy): Bacteria > Planctomycetota > Brocadiia > Brocadiales > Brocadiaceae > Brocadia. The sequence goes on along the minus strand of JAUPKS010000245.1, from coordinate 492 downwards.
CGGCCAGGCATTTACGGACAATGCTTCAGAACGAACGTCTGCTGAATACTGCACTTGCAGAAAAACTTCATGTTCCTTTAAAGGCACAGGTAAGGTTTTATGTTTCGGGAATTGAAGGGGATGTGATGATAACGAAGTGCAAGCAATTGTTACAAAATGATGGGATTGTCTGTGCGTAAATGTTTTCTCCTCTTTAGCACAAATACGTGCAAAATGCAGGAGTCAAAATTAAGGTAAGATATACCTAGCCCTGTTTGGGAGTGTAATGGACGAGAAACTCAGTTTCTCTGCAATTGTGTTCCCAAACAGGAGTTTGGGAACAAGCAGCGGTGGTTTATTTAAAGGCAAATTTTTATTTTACACTTCCGACTCATTCAGGTTAGGTGGTAACAATTCAATGGATGAAACACGGGCGTCTTATGAAGGTACACAAGCCACGCCGGAAGTTACATCGAAGACGGAAGAACGATTCGATCGTTTACGGCAAAGGAT
>JAUPKS010000244.1 GCA_030837315.1 Planctomycetota bacterium | reverse complement strand
GTAAAAGACAATCAATCCACCCTCAAACAAGACATCGAAGACCTCGGCCTAGTCTCTTTTCCCCCCTCAGCACCAAACAATCGACAAACGTCACGGACGCCTTGAAATCCGTCAAGTCTGGTTTTACCATAATTGGAGGGCTTTTTCTTTATCCAGGTCTCTTGTTTTCTACTCTACCAAAAAATTAAAAATAACACAAATACAACAAAATGAACCAACTCTCAGTGAAATGTCAAAAAAAACAAAGGGCTATATTTAATGCTTTTGGAATCCAGAAAGAGGCTTTACATAGTTATTAATTTTTTTTCCAATTTAGGCTGCTCCTGTTGTTGGTGGCTCAGAAAGTTCACAAGTGCAATTAATAGCAGCAACAAAGAGACAAACCAAGGATAAATATTAGTCACAAAGCATCGAGAGGTAATAAGTTGCGTCAGATTCTGCTTACGACTTAAAAATATTTTCTCACGTGTGATTTTTAACAAAGTAATGTTTGTAAGTGCTAAAATTCAAGTCGTACCTAATCATTAAAATATATCAAAAATGGTGAAAAGAGAAAAAATCAAATTTCCTTGAATGCCTTAAAAATACTGATAGAATCAAAGGAAATCGAAAAACGTCAAAACACATAAAAAACCTTAAATATTTTAGATAAAATATTTTCTGAATTTTGTATTGGGAAATAAGATGTCCAAGAGGCCCTCGTGGGATGAATATTTTTTGCGAATTACCCGGGAGGTAGCCCAACGCTCCACATGTCTGAGGAGACAGGTTGGGGCGCTCCTGGTGATGGAAAAACATATCCTGACAACGGGTTACAATGGTGCGCCAAGTGGACTTCAGCACTGCTTGGAGATTGGCTGTTTGCGGGAGCAACTTAAGGTACCTCCTGGGGAACGGCACGAACTCTGCCGTGGTCTCCACGCCGAGATGAACGCACTGCTCCAAGCGGCACATTATGGCATAAAAATTTCTGGTGCAACATTATACAGTACTACGTACCCTTGTTCTTTGTGTGCCAAGATGCTCGTGAATGTAGGGATCATACGCATTGTTACCCTTACCGATTATCCCGATGCCCTTGCCAAAGAGATACTCTCGATGGCAAACATTAAAGTAGAAATTGTAAAGCTTGATGATCAAGCTAGGGATCTGTAGTTATTTCTGATGATGGAACAAGAAAGCATCAGTATCGCAATTTTTTTAGCACGAGACCGTAAAAAATCAGCAACGAAGATTTTACATTTGTTGCTGATATCTATCAGAAACCTTTGAATCGTGGGGAGTTTTTCCATTTTCCAAAAATGCACTTGACATCATATATATTGTATGGTATATATTTGCACCTGTCATATATAGATACCTCTTGCAGTTTTGAATATATTTAGCCTGACGAGCCTTTCCGGGTAAAATTTATGCAGTGTTTATTTTGTAAGGTAGACAACGACAAAGTTATTAACTCCCGGACATCGTTGGATGGTTTGAGCATTAAGCGCAGACGGGAGTGTCTGGGTTGTGGCCGTCGCTATACAACGTATGAGCGGATTGAAGAAAGTCCGTTGCGTGTTGTGAAGAAGGATGGGACGCGGGAGGCGTTTGATCGCAGAAAGATGTTGAAGGGGTTGGAGAGGGCGTGCGAAAAAAGGCCAGTTTCTACCGACACATTGGAGAACGTTGTAAACGAAATAGAACGGGAAATTTACAATAAATTTGATCGGGAAGTGACCACGAATTTCATCGGGGCGCTCGTAATGCAAAAATTAAAGATTATTGACGCAGTAGCTTACGTCAGATTCGCATCGGTGTATCGGGAATTCAAAGACATCTCTGAATTTATTGATGAACTAAAACCACTAATGACGAATGTGCCAAAGAAAAAAAAGGATGGGGGTAGCGACTCCCGAAGTGTATCTCTTCAACATTAGACCGAAGGGGAAGGGAAATGAACACAGCAACAGTAATAGAACATGTAGTAAAGCGTGATGGAAGATTAGTGTCTTTTAACGAAAAAAAGATTGCCGATGCCATCTTTAAGGCGGCGCAGGCGGTGGGCGGTGAGGACCGTGCCCTGGCAGATGAACTGGCGGTTGTAGTTGCCATGTTTTTAGAAAAAAAATACGGAGGACAGCACCCGGGCATTGAGGACATACAGGATGTTGTAGAAAAGGTGCTTATTGAGACAGGACATGCCAAGACAGCCAAGGCCTATATACTTTACCGTGACAAAAGGGCAAGGAGCAGGGAATCCCTTCGTGTCCGAAAACAAACCAAGAAACGCGCAGACACAACTGACGTTTCCCTTATGGTAAATACAGAGACAAAAGATGAAACCTTTCCATGGGACAAGAGAAAGATTGCGGAGGCGCTGGAAAAGGAGGCCGATCTTTCTGAAGAGATTGCATCCGAAATTGCCGGCGTTGTGGAGCAGAGGGTTTTTTCCTCAGGATTAAACCGCATTTCTACAACATTGATCCGTGAACTGGTAGACAACGAACTCTTCGAGAGGGGCTATGATAAGAAGCTCGAAAAACAGGTTGTAATCGGTATGCCTAAGTATGATCTCGAAGAGCTGATCATGTCAAAAAACAAGGAAAACAGCAATATTTCCACGAATAACCCTGAGGCAATCAATCTTGCGATCGCTGAAAACACGTTAAAGCAGTTTGCTCTTCAGGAGGTATTTTCAAAGGATGTGGCAGACGCTCATTTGAACGGTATGGTGCACATCCACGACCTTGGTTATCCGACACGGGTGTATTGCTCTTCCCATTCCCTTGAGTATTTAAAAAAGTATGGATTGTCGCTTCAGAATCTGGATACGGAATCCGCACCAGCAAAGCATGCACGCACCCTGACGGGACACTTAAATACGTTCCTTGCCTCTATGCAGGCCTATTATGCAGGGGCGCTCGGTGTAGCATATGTCAATATCATGTATGCCCCATATCTGGAAGGGATGAGCTACGGAGAGATGAAACAAGAGGCGCAACACCTTATCTTCAGTTGTTCCCAGAGCGCTTTTTCCCGCGGTGGGCAGACCTTATTCCTGGATTTTAATGTCCATACCGGTATTCCGAGATATTTAAGAAATATTCCTGCCATTGGACCCGGTGGAAAACCAACTGGCAAGACCTACGGGGATTACGAGGAAACAGCCCGCCAATTTACATTAGCCATGCTGGACGTATGGCGTGAAGGGGATTGTCATGGGCACGTCTTTGCCTTTCCGAAATGTGATTTCCATATTAACGAGGATACCCTCAGTGATCCGAAGCAATACGAAATTCTGGAATATGCTTGCCAGATTGCCAGCGAGAATGGCGTTCCATATTTCATCTTTGACAGGGACGAAATTACCCTCTCGGCCTGCTGCCGTTTGCGCACCACGATAGACGACAATTATATGATCAAGCATCCGGAAAGTATGCGTTTCTGCGGATTTCAGAATATCACGATTAATCTTCCGCAGGCATCGTATCGAGCCGGCAGGGGTAATTGGGACGCGCTGCACAAAGAGATTGACAGAGGCATAGAAATTGCCGTAAAGGCGCATCTCCAAAAAAAGGAATTTGCCGCGAAATTGATGTCCAGTCCAGAAATGCCCCTCTGGGAGATTGGGAAGAAGGCAAGGGATGGACGTCCTTATGTAGATCTCGAGGCCTCAACGTATATTGTAGGTATCTTAGGCTTAAACGAGTGCCTGCAATTTATGACAGGGAGGGAATTACACGAGGGTGATGATATGATCAAGCAGGGATTGAGGGTCATTTCTCACATGTATATGCGTGTTAAGGAGGCGGGGAAAAAATATAAGTTAAAATTTTCTCTGGAAGAATCTCCGGCAGAAAGTGCCAGCAGGAGACTTGCAAAGGTGGATGTGAGGAATTATCCGGAAGCAGCAGAGATGGTAAAGGGAAGCATCGAAAAAGACGAATACTATTATACCAATAGTGTGCATCTGCGTCCCGATGCCCCAGTAGACATGATTACCAGAATCTACCTCCAGAGTAAGTTTCACACGATGATTGAGTCGGGCGCCATTATCCATGCTTTTGTAGGCGAGGAAAGACCGCCGGCATCCAGCATCATGAATTTGGTCAAAAAGACCTTTAAGAATACCCAGGCTGCACAGGTTACCATCTCCCCGGAATTCACGATTTGCAATGATTGCAAGAAGGTCACTCAGAAACTTACCGATATCTGCGGACACTGCGGATCAAAGAATGTGTATGGTGTTTCAAGGATAGTCGGGTATTTCAGCCGTATTAATAACTGGAACAAGTCCAAGATCGGCGAACTGGCAGACAGGCATAAGGGTAATTACAGTGTAAATGATTTCTTACCAAATGAGATGCCGGTATCTGCAGAATCATGCGTAACGAAGTGTTAAAGCCACAAAATTTTCAACCTTTCGTGATAGTTCACAAGACAGGAATCAAAGAAAATAACGGGAAAGTAAGAGAATGGGAGCTGGGAAGCACAACTTCTCAGCCTCCCAGACTTCTTGATTTCTTTGCGATCTTAGTAAGATTGGGTGAAGCGGAGCGCACCCAACAAAAAGAGATGAAAAAATGGGTTCGCCGTGCTTAACCCATCCTCCTTTAATTATGTTATAGCGTGATCATACCAATCAAAGGATTTATAGAAAATAGCCTTATCGAATGGGAAGGGAAGATTGTTTCTATAATCTTTTTACCATCCTGTAACCTTCGCTGTCCTTATTGTCATGCCCCTCATTTAGTTCAAACACCGAATGAACTGGAATCCATCCCTGTCGATGCCGTGGTTGGCAAGATACGGCAGAATCTTGGCTGGGTGGATGGCGTTGTGGTTACAGGTGGTGAGCCAACCTCACACAAACAACTTGATGCATTCCTTGCGTTATTAAAAGACACAGGAATTGTGGTGCGCCTGGATACGAACGGCACGAATCCTCAGGCGATAAAGGATTTAATAGCCAGAAAACTTCTGGATTGTATAGCCATGGACATCAAGTCCCCTCTTCAGAAAGCAAAGTATGAGCTGGTTTCTGGTGTACCCTGCAACATAGAAGATATAGAAAAAAGCATTCGCATTATTATGGAAAGTGGTATTGAATACGAATTCCGCACTACCGTGTGTCCATCGCAACTAGACGGAGATGATATTGAGGAAATCGCCAGAACTATTGAGGGTGCCAGGCGATATATACTCCAGGGTTTCAGGCCGAATCATTGTTTGGACTCAAAGATGTTAAAAATTGAACCATATCCTGTCGAAACCCTGAGGGGTTTTGCATCGTGCGCTGGCAAGTATGTTGACTACTGCTGTGTGCGCGGTGAAGAGGGAATGGTTTTGCAGAGGAATTGGTAATTTCATTATACCGTTTGGTCTCATTTAAAATCAGAGAAAGGAGGTGATTGTATATGGCAATGAAGAAGTGTGCAAGTCCTGCAAAGACATCAAAAGGACCCGAAAAGAAGGTTGCAAAGAAGCCAGTAAAGAAAAAATAAGTAACGGTATTTGCCCACGTGGTATGTTAATAATCCTTTATGGTATTTTTAGACTTGAAGGCTTATTATCTCAGATATGTTCAAGGTTTTTTATGCCGTGGTATGTAACAAATATTTATGTGTAAAGAGGTTGTATGTTGCATGTAAGAGACCAAATGCTGTATGTATGATGAAGACGAGGGGGGTATTTCGTTAAAACGAAATACCCCTTTTTATTAATTACTGTAT
>JAUPKS010000031.1 GCA_030837315.1 Planctomycetota bacterium | reverse complement strand
TGCAGCCCGATAAATATGAAGGCATTGCCCTTGCAATGAGGACAAACAAACTCCGTCTGCGTATTATTTTCTTTAATTAACATAATCTATACCTTTCCTCTAATTCGTATTTATATTTTTATGAGATTCATTTTGTATTCTATGTCATTGTTCTTACGAGAACCTTTTTTTCCATTACGATTACGAGGTCTTAAATTCATCGATGCCTTTATCTCACTGTAACAATCATCACACTGAGCGGGATATTCCTGACAATGTGGGCAATCATGCTTAAAATGCTTTCTCATGATAAATGTCCTCCTGCTTTTTTAAAATATAATTCTCTTTGTCTATAGTATTCATATGAATGAGTATGTTCCAAAAACAGTTTATAATTCATATATTTTATCCATGTTTCAAACTCTTGAAGTCCCATATCGAAGTCATGGACATATGTGCCAGCCTGTTGATTAACAACATGAACATTTTTCATAACAATAATAAATGGTTAACTGATCCGATTATAATAGGGGAGAGGTGCGTAGATAATATTTACTACTAGAATATAGTGCTTTTTTTCTGCGCTGCTTCAATGGTCTTTTTTAAATGTTTTCTTAATGCACAAAGTACTGAAAGTTCAAGGAATCGCTCTTCCAATGCTTTGCCTGTTTCCTGGCAAAAAATACTTTGTTGACAATCACTTGCTGCTTTTATACTTTTTCTTTTAATCATTGTCTTTTCATCTCTTATTTATTTTTATTTAAAAAGTAAACCGCTGTTTCCGTAAGAATATTTTCTTTATTCTGTGGCTTTTATCGCAAATTTTTATATTATTAATCCAGTGGAAAAAGTAGTAATATTATCGGTTTTCAACTGAGGAAATTTAGGAATATTTTATGAGCTTTATCCCAAAACAACACCTGGAAATTGGCAATTATATAAAATACATAGATGAAATCCTCCATAAGTGCGACAAGGGCGTCGAATACTGCAAGATTTGTCCTAATGAATTCGTATGTTCAGAATTGGAAAAGGCCGACTTCGGTTTGAATGGTGCTACCATATCGGATGTACTAACTGCCATCCAATATGCCCTCAATAAGGTCACTGGATATCTAAATGCCGACAAACGAAACGAACTCAGAGATCATATCAGAAACTACATTAACGAAGCCCCTATTCATGAAAGGAGTATTTGGGAAAATAGCGTCCTGGACATCTTACTTGATGACAAGCTCGCTAATCCGGCATATAAACCCAAATCAAAAATAGGTGAGATCAGAACGATCCTTACCTATAATTCAAAGATTAGCTTTTCCACCACCTTGAAATGTTTATGCCTGGAAAATGCAACCACCTTAGGGGATACGAAAGCAAGTTTGAGTGGAGAGACTTTTTCAAATAGCATTATGGTGGCAAACCAATTTGTCCAGTCGAGACACCCCAACACGCTAATTCCTTCCCCTATAACTCTTATAAAACATCGCCTTGAAGAAGGTATAACAGACTTAGTCCCAGGGTGTAAGCTATACGATATCGGACTTCCAGCTGCCATATGTTATTACGCTATGCTTACAAAGCTACCTATTCCAACAAACATTATTGCAACAGGTGGATTAGACAATTGTGGGAGGACATTGCAGGTAGAATTTCTCGATGACAAAATAGAAACAATTTTAAGGGAATTGCATTTTATAGATAAAATCATTGTCCCCAAAGGCGCTTCGTGGAGCATTCCTATTCCTGATAATACAAAAATGATTGAAGTTAATACCTTTGAACAAGCAATACTGATGGTATTCAGAAATACCATGGAAATATAACCTCGAAAACTTTCTTATGGTAAAACGAGTTTTTAATTGCAAGATTATGAATGTCCATAACAAGTAATTATACGATGAAGGGTTTATGAATGTTAAAACAGGTTTTCACTATCGTACTATTTTTGCTGCTGATCATTGGGATAAGGATTGATAAAGCTCGTGCGGATACAGGAAGAACTTTGGTCAAAAAAATTCAGTATTCGCCAAGCCCGTCGTTCGACATAGATCACCGCCCTGATACAGAGGATATATTAAGAACTCCATTTAATAAAATTGAGTATTTAACAAGTCAGGTAACCGGCATAGGACATGGCCGTCCTGGTACTGAGGAGTTTCTTAATGCCGAGATTCTGTTCAAACTCAAGGACGATAGTAATATATACGGGTTTAGCTTAGTATTTTCAGACGCACGTGGACATGGAACTAGTAAGGCAATGTTTGACACACTTTTGGCTGCGCTTGTAAACGACCTAAAGGTGGAAATCCTCTATTATAAAAAGGATGGGGCAAAACAAATTGTAAGAGTTACTGTTAAAAAATAGGAGATATCCTACTTAAAACCAGCATCGGTAAAATGTCTAGAATAAACTCACCCATAACCAATCCCGGGAGATTTTCTTTAAAAAAAGATTGTTAATGCCTCATCAAAAGACCTTCACCGAGCGTACTAAAACTTTACCGTCAGTCCCTGGGCCATCTTGATTTCCTTTGCATGGTTGATCGTCCATGCCGTACGATGTGTCACCACATCAATCAGTGTACTGGCCGACGGCAATCCCGTCCCGCTCTTCTTGACGCCACCAAAAGGCAAATGTACCTCAGCCCCAATCGTGGGCAGATTTACATAACCAAGACCATATTCACAGTCATCCCGTATCCGCCTCGCCTTCCGGAAATCCTCGGTAATTACCGCGCTGGCAAGACCGTAGTCTGTGTCGTTATGCACTTCGATAGCGTCGTCTATATCTTTTACCGGAATAATTGCGACATGTGGCCCAAAAACCTCCTCGTGGAGTACATGACTCTTCGGATTATTTTCCATGCGATACACAAAGGGGGACATAAAATACCCCTTTTTATATTCGTTACCCGTAAGTCGCCCTCCATCCAACAACACCTGTGCACCCTCTTTTTTGGCTAAATCATTGTATCGCCCAATCTTTTCTGTTGCCGCCTGATTAATCACCGGACCCATAAACACATTTTCATCAAGGGGATCGCCAATTTTTATCCTCCTGGTTGTCTCAACGAATCTCCTTTCAAATTCATTCAATACCTTTTCATGCACAATCAATCGGCTTGCAGAGGTACATCGCTGCCCCGATGTCTTAAAGGCACTGATAATAGCTGCATTCACGGCGATATCCAGGTTTGCATCATCGAGGACAATCAAGGCATTCTTCCCGCCCATTTCACAGGCGCACATTTTATTATGGACTCCGGAGACAATTTTCTTTATTTCTGACCCTACGTCATTGGAACCGACAAACAATACTACGTGGGTATCTGGATGTTTCACCAGCAAATCCCCACACCCTCCTTGTACAACGTTGATGATACCCGGTGGAAAGCCCGCCTTATGTGCATATTCAGCAATCTTATTTGCAGTACACGCCGTTTCCCTTGATGGCTTGAGAATAACCGTGTTTCCTTCCACAACCGAAGGGCAGATCAACCATAGGGGGATAGCAAAGGGAAAGTTCCACGGTGAAATTGCTGCCACCACCCCTTTAGGTTTTCTCCGCATAAAGGCATCTTTTTCTGGAATCTCAGAATCGACCACATCGCCGTGAGGCATTCTCACGGTACCAAAGGTATATTGCACCATGTGTATCCCTTCTGTCACATCTGCACGACCCTCTACAATTCCCTTTCCACATTCCTTTGTCACCAATCGGGATATTTCTTCCCGGTCTTTCTTTAATAACTGGACAAATTCATCAAAATGTTCGCCGCGTTTAATGCGGGATAAGCGCCTCCAACCATCATAGGCTGTTTTTGCAGCACTAACAGCATTATTTACGTCCTGCTCCGAAGAAAGCGGAAATGTCCCCAATATCTCATCAAAGTTAGCCGGATTTCTGCTTTCAAACCGGTCACCGGAAGTACCATCTACAAATGCCCCATTGATATAATTTTTCCCTTCCATTTGTTCCTCGCCTTCCTTTTAACAACATTCATGAAAGATTTTCCTTCACACCAGAGGTTTTAATCAATTTTGATCTCAAAAAATAGCCCTGTCTCACTTAAAACTGCTATGAGTTTGCTCGCTTCTTTTCAACGTGCCTACACGACGCGACGTTTGATGCCGGCAAAATTGCGCGTTTCTGTGATGAAATGCGCCCCGGAGATCCGCCCGATGGACAACGCTACCTGCGCCAGTCATTCCTGCGATACTACCAGTCGTTCTTTGAAACGGGTACCAAGACGCGCGCAGAACTCCTGCTGCTTGCCAACATCGAGATCGGGTTCCACGAACAGACACGCCTGCAGCCCGAAATCACAGAATCACTCGACGCCGCATTCGTCGACCCTAAACAATTTACGCTCCATCTGCTCAAAACCATATTCCCCTATGGGGACAGGCTTGCCCGCGGGCGGTTGTTCCTTATGCGGTTGCTTAGCAGGGTGATACCATTCGATGAAGCAATCACTATGCTTATTGACGCTGCACGACGTCAGGTCCGACTGATCATCACTGAGCACTTAATGACAATCGGCTTTCCCCATGGCGTACGGTTACGGCTGGGCGAAGATCTGAATGCCGAATTTCCTCCATTTATAATACTGAAATACAAAAAATATATGATGTGGATGGAAAAATTTTAACCGTTTCCTGACTTGTTTATAGATCGCATTTAATGTACACACAATTTACTTTGTTTTCTATTTCATTTGCCGGCTATATTCTTGGACGGCCCGTGAAGATGGGCTACCCAAAATCCAATCCAATCCAACGCCTTACCTTACGAAGATATCTAACAAGGTTATACCCATCAGGCCGACACTGATAATGCCATTCACGGTAAAAAAGGCTGTGTTGATTTTCGACAGGTCTTTGGGCCTTACAAGGGCATGTTCATAAATGAGCAAGGTAGCAATGATACACACCCCAATCGTATAAACACTACCTAAATCAGTATATCGAGATACCGCTAGCAGCACCGACACCATGAAAAGATGCAATATACCAGAGAGTATTAATGCCCCCTTGATACCCAGTTTTTTAGGGATGGAATATAATCCTGTCTTTACGTCGTGTTCCAGGTCCTGGCATGCATAGATAATATCGAATCCGGCTGTCCATAATACTACGGCGAAGCCCAGCAAGAAAGGTGTAGCTGTCAGCGTTCCCTGAATCCCTACCCACGCACCGATGGGTGATAGCCCTAATGCAAGGCCAAGGACAAAATGGGACAAATGGGTAAACCGTTTTGTGTATGAATATCCAAAGATGACAAGGATGGCCAGGGGGGCCATAAAGAAGGCAACTTGATTGAGCAGCCATGCACAGAAAACAAAGAGAATGACGCAGAGGATGGTAAATATCCACACAGAGCTTCTCCCGATTTTCTTTTGCAGTGTGACACGATACGCTGTGCGCGGGTTGTGGACATCGTACGATGTATCGACTAACCGGTTGAAAGACATAGCTGCGCTCCGGGCTGTTATCAGTGCCGCAAGGATTAACAACAATTGTTTCAGGCCAGGCATACCGTCTGCTGCAAGAAATGCGCTCATCACGGCAAAGGGAAACGAAAATATGGTATGGCTGAATTTAATTAAATCGAGTATCGAGGTAATCTTTTTTAACAGGCCCTCAAGAATCATAGTCGCTTTTCATATCGTATTATAAAACAGAGCATAGATTATTTAAAAATCAAGAAGAGATTATAGTAGTGGATGACTTATGAATCAAGGATGTTTTAAGGAATGCGTTATACGAAAGATGTCTGCCATAGTGACAGCAACAAAAAGGTATGTCACCAAAAAGTGTCAAAAGTGGCAAAGGCAAAATCGTATTGATCGGTAAAGCGGAAATGTGTAAAATAAGCTTGAATTCAAATTTGATAAAGCCATAAGTAATGGCACATGTAAGCTATATGGCCGTTTATCTTATTTTAAACCTTCTCATTAATCTCGTCGACGACCTGCGTTTGTCTCTTAGGGGTGGGTAATTTTTTTGTTGGTATATAATTTGCTCTTGCTTAAACATTATTCTTAAATGATTCATAGAGGGTGCAATTATGATGTCATTGTTGGATCCCCGTGCGGGGCATTATTCACTTCTTATAACCGATGATGATGCGTCGTGCCGGGATAGTATAAAAAAGGTATTTGAACCAAAGGGTTATACCACCTATCTTGCCAGTTGCGGGAGAGAGGCTGTAAAGATAGCCAGGAACGAAGAGGTTCATCTCTTAATTTTAGATGTACACCTTCCTGATTATAGCGGTTTGGAAACGTTTAAGATTATAAAAAAGGAGATCAGGATCTCCATGCCGTGTATCTTTATGTCGGGTGAGATAACAAAAGAACTTCAAATAGACCTTATTAGTGCAAATGCCTATACTCTGATACCAAAACCGATAAACATTAACATATTAAGGGATTCTGTCGAACAAGTCATCGAAAAGTACTATTGGAAATAGTTCGTTAAGCTCATGCACACCCTAAATAGTAGTACGTGTAACGATAGCGGATTAACAAAGGTTTTAAGGACGTTAAAGAAAGGAGTGAATTGAGGTATGAATGTAAGGCCACTAGGCGAAAAGATGTTGATAAAGAGGATTGAAGCACAAGGAAAGACGGCGGGGGGTATCGTATTACCTGATACAGCTAAGGAAAAGCCCAGGGAAGGCAAGGTTATTGCCATAGGGGATGGAAAATTATTGAAGAATGGAGAACGGGCAAAGTTTCAGGTGAAGAAAGGGGAAAGGGTACTGTTTAGTTCATACGGCGGCACGGAAGTGAAGATTGATGGCGAAGAATATCTCCTGATGTCTGAAGACGATATCTTAGCTATAATTGAATAATATTTTTAGGAGATAGTGATGGCTGCAAAAAAGATTATTTATGGACACGACGCCAGCGAGGCTATAAAAAGAGGCATTAAGAAACTATCGCAAGCCGTTAAGGTTACCTTGGGACCGAAAGGCCGAAATGTTGTTATCGAAAAGAGTTTTGGTTCTCCCATAGTTGTTAATGATGGTGTTACTGTTGCAAAGGAAATTGAGCTCGAAGACCCCTATGAAGATATGGGAGCAAAGATGGTCAAAGAGGCCGCATCCAAAACAAACGACATGGTGGGTGACGGCACCTCTACCGCTACACTTTTGGCAGAAGCTATCTTTGAGGAAGGTCTTAAGAATATTACCGCAGGGGCAAATCCGGTAGACATAAAACACGGCATTGAAAAGGCCGTGGATGCCCTGATAAAAGAATTAACCAGGATGAGCATTAAAATATCAGGCAAAAAAGAGATTGCACAAATTGCTACTATTGCCGGTAACAATGACGAAGAGATTGGCAACCAAATAGCAGACGCTATGGAAAAGGTGGGCAAGGATGGTGTTATTACCGTGGAAGAGGGGAAAAGTCTTAAAACCACGGTTGATGTCGTGGAAGGAATGCAGTTCGACAAAGGGTATCTCTCCCCCTATTTTGTAACCTCGACTGAAACTATGGAAGCAATATTTGAAAATCCATATATTCTCATATACGAAAAGAAATTGTCTGCCATCAAAGACCTCGTTCCTTTATTAGAAAAGATTGCAAAATCAGGCAAGGCATTAATTGTTATTGCTGAAGACGTAGAAGGGGAAGCGCTGAGTACCCTCGTAGTTAATAAACTCCGCGGTACCTTACAATGCGCCGCAATTAAGGCCCCAGGGTTTGGTGACAGAAGGAAGGCAATGTTGGGAGATATTGCTGCTCTCACAGGAGCTAGAGCCCTGTTCGAAGATTTGGGTGTACAACTCTCCAGTGTACAACTCACTGATCTTGGAAGGGCCAAGAAAGTTGTCATCGACAAGGACACAACAACGATCGTTGAGGGGACTGGCAATAAAGATGAAATTCAAGGAAGGATTTCTCAGATTAAAGCTGAGATAGAAGCAACTACTTCTGATTATGATCGTGAAAAATCGCAAGAAAGACTTGCAAAACTTTCCGGCGGAATTGCACAGATTAACGTCGGGGCTGCCACAGAAGCAGAAATGAAAGAAAAGAAGTATCGTATTGAGGATGCCGTTCAAGCTACCAGGGCTGCAGTTGAAGAAGGCATCTTACCCGGCGGAGGAGTTGCACTGATAAGGGCATCGAAGGTATTAAATACCCTGTCCGCCAAGGGAGATGAGAAGATTGGAATTAATATTGTCAGGGTTGCCATAGAAAAACCAATTCAGGTGATAACTGAAAACGCAGGCCTGGAAGGCGCCGTCATATTGCAAAATGTAAAAGACGGGACGGGTAATTATGGTTATGATGCTTTCGGTGAGAGATATACTGACATGGTAGAGTCCGGTATCATTGATGCTGCAAAGGTAGTAAAAGTAGCATTACAAAATGGCGCAAGCATTGCCGCTCTGCTGCTTACGACCAACGCCGTGATTGCTGAAATATCAGAAGAGAAAGAAGCATCTGGAGCAGCTCCATGCGGGCACAGACATTGATTTTAACAAGGACATGGTTTTCCCGCAGATATGAAGAGATTCCTCTGAATATTCATTAAAGTTCTCATAATCTGTGTTTGAAAACAGAGATTTCCATAAAAAAGGTGTTGTACTTAAAATAGGCAACACCTTTTTTCTTTTCGATTGATTTTCATACGTTTATGATTAAAATACGAGCAAAATTACGAAAGGACTAATTTCAAGTTAGGCACGAACACGGACAGACAAAGTTTGTCCGTGCCACCCTACAATGTTGAAATTCCTTAACATTGCTTTAGATACGTTATGCCATCAACCAACCGATACAACACATATCAATCGCCTCTTTCTGAACGATATGCCAGCAAAGAAATGGGCTCTCTATTTTCTGATCAATATAAATTCAGTACCTGGCGGCGGCTTTGGATTGCACTTGCTGAGGCACAGCAGGAGCTTGGGTTACACACGATTACAAACGACCAGATCGAGGAAATGCGTCGCTTTCAGGATACGATCAACTTTGATGTTGCGCGGGCATATGAGAAGAAACTCAGACACGATGTCATGTCGCACATCCACGCTTATGGTGAGCAGTGTCCAAAGGCACGGCCCATTATTCATCTCGGCGCAACCAGCGCCTACGTGCAGGACAATACCGATCTCATCCAGATGAGGGAAGGATTACACATCATACATGCAAAGCTTATAAATATTGTGAGCGTATTTTCAAAGCAAGCGATAAAATATAAAGACCTTGCAACCTTAAGTTTCACTCATTTTCAGCCGGCCCAACCAACTACGCTGGGGAAGCGGATTTGTTTATGGATCCAGGATTATCTTTTCGATGTCGAGGAAGTGGAAACAAGAATCAAGGGCTTGAGGTTCCACGGCGTGAAGGGTACAACCGGCACACAAGCCAGCTTTATGTCACTCTTTCATAACGATGCGGAAAAGGTAAAAAGGCTAGATGAATTTGTTACAAAGAAGATGGGATTTGATGATTATTATCCTGTAACCGGACAGACTTACAGTCGTAAAATCGATAGTCAGATTGTGTATAGCCTGGCAGGCATAGCACAATCTTCACATAAATTTTCCAATGATATGCGATTGCTTCAACATCTGAAAGAGATAGAAGAGCCCTTTGAGGAAGAACAGATCGGTTCCTCCGCCATGGCATACAAGAGAAACCCCATGCGTTGTGAACGCATAGCAGCTCTTGCACGGTACGTGCTTTGTAATTGCTTAAATCCCGCATTTACTGCCGCCTCCCAGTGGTTTGAAAGGACGCTGGATGATTCTGCAAACAAAAGAATTTCTGTCCCCGAGGGATTCCTTGCTACCGATGGTATATTAAATATTGTGTTAAACGTTGCTGCCGGATTAAGCGTTTATCCTTCTGTTATCCATCGTCATCTTGCTGATGAGTTACCTTTGATGATAACGGAAAACATCCTCATGGAAGCAGTGAATGCTGGCGGAGACCGACAGGAACTTCACGAAAGGATCCGGAGGCATGCGATGGAGGCCGCTCACAAGATGAAGGAAGAAGGAAGCAGAAATGACCTTTTGGAACGAATCGCACAAGACCCGTCATTTTCCAGGATTATATCGAAATTGAAAGAAATTTCTGATCCGATGAAATTAGTTGGCAGGGCGCCACAACAAGTAGAAGAATTTATACGTCAGTCAATAAACCCACTTTTGGAGAGATTTAACCATCTTCTTGATAAAAAATTAATACCTACCCTGCACGTATAACACACATAATTTGATAAGTGACTTAAATCAGTATTTACGATGAAAAAAAAACCGATAGACAATCTTTCCCTTATCCTGATTACGGATAGGAACCTCTGCAAACAATCATTTCTGAACACCATAAAACTGGCGCTAATGGGCGGTGTTAAGACTATACAATTAAGGGAAAAAGGACTTTCTACCCACGAACTTTATTCTTTAGCATCCGAACTGAGAAAAACAACTCGATATTTCCATGCAAATTTAATCATCAATGACAGGGTCGACATTGCCATGTCAGTAGAGGCAGACGGTGTGCATTTGGGCTGGCAGTCCCTTCCATTTCATGTAACAAGGAAATTATTGGGTTTTGAAAGACTGATTGGCATATCCACCCATAATCGTCAAGAGGCATTGCAAGCCCAGGACTACGGAGCTGATTATATTACGTTCGGGCCTGTCTTTGATACGCCTTCAAAGGCAGGGCTTCTTAAGCCCACGGGACCAGAGGAGATTCAATATCTGAAAACTGCGGTTGAGATACCCGTGATTGCGCTGGGTGGAATTCGTGAAAATAATGTAAAAGACGTCTTGGTTAACGGGGCAGACGGTATTGCTGTCATTTCGAGCATTATGCATGCCATTAATCCGGAAGACGCGGCCAGATGTTTATACAAAAAAATAACCATGTTTAAGTCGGAGATATCCCCTATAACAAATTTCCAGGCTACAAAATAAATCCTGTTTTTTTCCTGTTTTAACTTGAAGCGATTCAATACGCAAGGAGATGCTTATGCAACTGTTGGACAAGTTACACTTCAATGAAAAAGGACTCATCCCGTCGGTCATTGTCGATGCGCTGGATGGGAAAGTGCTTACTCTCTGTTATATGAATAAAGACGCTGTTGAAAAGACCATTGAAACAGGCAAGGTACACGTGTTTCGTCGTTCTCAAAACCGGCTGATGATTAAAGGTGAAACTTCAGGCCACATTCAGCTGGTAAAAAGGGTATTTTTCGATTGCGAAGGGAATTCACTCGTTTTCGCCGTAGAACAGCAGGTTGCCGCATGTCATGCGGGATATAAAACATGCTATTATCGGGAATATATCCCAAAAACAGACAACATTCATATTGCCGAGTGCAAGGTCTTCGACCCAGACAAAGTTTACAAATAATCAAGGTGTGCCCAGTATTGTCCGGGTAGGAAATTGCGTGATACCGGCATCCAGAAAACATTGGGAAAAATAATCTTTTGAGGGGATTTTTCACCTGACAATCTGGCAAATTGTGCCTGCCAAATATTTTTTTGTTTGAATTATATTATTATATAATGTTTAATACGTACAATATTGTACTTCGGGTAACAGAAACACCCAAAACTAATAATCTTGGCTCCAATCGTGTATCGTGAATTATATTGATGCGAGAAACCATTAACACCAATCCTTAATATCATTATACAAGAATTATACATGTACGACCCAACATGTTAATTGCTTACAACAAAAAGAAAATTAATTTCTTTTCAAAGGTAAATGGGAAATTTCAAACATTCTTCATTGTACCCTTCTTCATCTTCTATTTCTCGTCTTGTCTGTGTCAGGCAGAATCAGTACTATCCCCAGAATCAGAACTGTCCATAGAATCGTCACCGCTAAGCGAAGAATCGATTCTTTTTCAGGAGATTCCCTCTGTCTATAGTGCCTCAAAATACGAACAAAAGGTAACAGAAGCTCCTTCTTCCGTGAGTATTATAACGGCGGATGAGATCAAAAAACATGGGTATCAAAATTTTGCAGAGATTCTGCGGAGCGTGCGAGGTTTCCATGTTACCAATGATAGAAACTATCATTATCTGGGGGTAAGGGGCTTTGGGCTGCCTGGAGATTATAACTCCCGTATCCTGCTTCTTATCGATGGACATCGAATAAATGACGCTGTCTATAACCAGGCGCCTATAGGTACCGATTTTCCTATCGATATAGATCTTATTGAACGTATCGAAATCATCCGCGGTCCTGGTTCTTCGTTGTACGGCACGAATGCATTTTTTGCCGTTATCAACGTAATTACCAGGCTGGGCAGAAATTTTAGAGGTGTCGAGACATCGGCAGGAGCAGGTAGCTTCGAGACATACAAAGGACGTGTGAGCTACGGAGAGAAATTTCAGAGTGGTCTGGAGATGGTATTTTCAGGTTCTTATTACGGCAGTGATGGAGACGATCATTTATTTTTCAAAGAATTTGACAAGCCGGAAAACAACAATGGCATTGCAAGCGGTCTTGACGAAGATCGTTTTGAAAATATTTTTGCCGGGTTGTTATATCGTGATTTATCTTTTCAGGTAAATTATCATAAAAGAGAAAAGGATGTTCCTACAGCTCCATATGATACGGTATTTAACAAGCTATTTTCTACTGATGATGAGCGTGGCTGGGCGGATCTGAAGTATGAACGAATAATTGGCGATCAATTCAATCTTATGGCCCGGTTCAACTACAATTTTTATCATTATAGTGACGATTATTTTCCAAATGAGTATCATGGGACAGTAAAAACTTCTGATGACGTTGATAGTCAGTGGTTGCAGGGAGAGGTTCAGTTAACCAAAACACTCCTGGAAGCACACAAATGCACCTTTGGTCTGGATTCCCGACATAGTATACAGCAAGACCAGCGTCTCTTTAATCATATACAAGAGGGTACAATTCCAGGTATCAAAAATGAAATCCTCGATGACCAGCGTAACTCGCAGTATTGGGCAGTTTATTCGCAGGATGAATTTACCCTTACGGATTATTTGACCTTCCATGCAGGCATTCGTTTTGATTATTTTGAGATCTTTGGGGGCATCGTTAACCCGCGCGCTGCCCTGATTTACACCCCATTTGAGAAGACGACGTTTAAGTTTGTTTATGGTCGGGCATTTCGTGAGCCAAACACATACGAACTTTATTACGAAGATGGTACTTCCCAAAAGGCCAATCCCGATCTTGACCCTGAGACTATCGACACCTTCGAGATTATTTACGAGCAGTACTTAGGAAAACACTTTCGCGGGACCATTGTGGGTTTTTATAACTCAATTGACGATCTCATTGTCTCAAGAAGAGACTATACAGACGGGTTCAATGTGTTTGAAAACGTGGATAAGGTTCGCGCAAAAGGCCTTGAATTTGAGATGGAAGAAAAATGGGAAAGTGGACTTGAGGGCAGGGCTAGTTACACCATTCAGGAAACTGAAAATACCTCGACCGGGGAAGATCTGGTAAATTCTCCTGAATACCTGGCTAAATTCAACATTGTTATCCCGGTGATAAAGCGCAAACTCTTTTTAAGCGGCGAGGAACAGTACATAAGCAGGAGAAAAACGCTTGATGGAAAATTTGCAGAAGACTTTTTTGTCACTAATATGACACTATACAGTCATAATATTTTTAAAACACTAGAAGTTTCAGGAGGAGTTTTTAACCTGTTTAATAAGGAATACGAAG
>JAUPKS010000243.1 GCA_030837315.1 Planctomycetota bacterium | reverse complement strand
TCTAAAATTGTGTTCCCAAACAGGAGTTTGGGAACAAGCAGTGGTGGTTTATTTAAAGGAAATTTTTCAAGCGGCTAAAATGTTACAAAAAATCAAGAGGCTGAGAGGTTGTGAGGTTAAGCTTCTCGACTTCCCATCTTCCTTTTTCTCATCAGCTGGTCTTCTTTCGCGATAATTTGAATTTTTTCAATCCATTAACATGACAAAGAATCATGAACTTTTATACGTTGCAATCTCTCTGGATATCGACCCTGATGCTAACTGTGCTGTCGAAGGAAGACATGATGCACTTTCTTCTCCGGTAAGGCATGGCAAGATACGCGTAGAGGCCTGTAAAAGAGGATTACAAAAGACACTGGAACTGTTGGATGCCTATGACATAGACGCTACGTTATTTTATGAAGCAAGAACGGCTCAGATGCTCGTTGCGGATGGAATGGACTTACCCGTATTGTCTGAAAGGCACGAGGTCTCCTGTCATTCGCTGAAACACGAGGATTATTTAGGCAAGGTATCAGGTGTGCCCATGAAAGAAGAATCCCTTGAGGAAACAATAACAAAGGCAAAGGATATCCTGGAAAATATTTTCAAAAGAGATGTGAAGGGATTTCGGGCGCCCTATACAAGGATCAATCAGGCTGTAGTAAGAGTTATAGAACGACTAGGATTTCAGTACGATTCCTCTGAGACAGTAGCCCTGGGTACGGAATGGAAAGGAAATCCATTTCCCCTGGAAAAGTTTGATTCGGATATTCTGGAACTGGCATTGCCATCGTTTCTGGACTCAAAGGGGAAGAAGATGTCGTCTTATTTATGGGCAATTTTTGAAGGCCAGAGGGGTTCCGGCGAGTATGTCGATGCGGTTTTATGGGCAAGAGATATAGCCAAAAATGGGCTTTTTGTGTTTTCGATCCATCCCTGGCATTTATATGTTGATTGTCAGGGAAACCCATTTAACAGGGAACAAGTACAAAAAAATAGAGATAATCTGGAGTACATCCTTTCCCACTTAAAACAGATGCACGGCATTCAAATGCTCAGGCAAGACACCTATATGGAAAATTGGGCAAGGTCACATAGGGCAGATTCAGATGCACAGATATCCCTTTCCTAAGTTACCCCAACTGCGCATGTCTCTCGTTGTGGAACGGTAGCCTTTTTTCCACGTATCATCTCCAAAAAACCCTCAATCCTTGTGGAAAACTGCCCCGGCATGTAATTATGGTCGTCTACGCAATCGCCATCAAGGCTGAGAAGTGGATACCCTATCTTGTTCAATTCCCTTTTCAGGCTGGGTACCGCTGCATTATTCCTTCTGCAACCCCATGATGAGAAGACAATCACGCCATCCACCTGGTACTCTCTGGCAAGGTTCCTGACAACCTCAATGCGTCGCTCTAATGGACCGTTATAATGGCTGGTAATGAGTTTCCTGGCCAGGCTTTCGTAAGGTTTCTGCGGATCCAGTTTATCCCAGTACACATAATTTGTTTCCTCAAAGACAATCTTTACCCCCTGCTCCTCCTCTAATTTTGTCAGGAAATCCACTTTGAAATACGGCTTCAATTCCAGCCAGAGGATTCTGATCTGATCTTTCAGATACGCTTTGTCTGCATTTTCCTTGTTTTCCGCAATCTTTTCCCGTAGTTCTGCAGCCAGGGCAGAGAAAAATTCTGCTGACAATGGAGAACCAATTAATAAAAATCCCGGGAACATAAAACCAAGCGCATTACTGCCTGGAAGGGGACAATAAGGATCTTTTCTCAATTCATTCACTTCAAGCATCTTTTCCCGCGTTTTATTCGAGTATTCAATTGCCCTTTCAAACGCTGCATGATTCATCTTCTTTCCTGTTATTTCCTCCAGGCGATGGGTGAACTCCTCGAGTTGTCTTGTAAGATACTTGACAGAATAATCATCCGCCTCATACGGCACATCAATAACGATGGTCTCTTTTCCTGTCACAGACTCGCATATCTTCATCGTCTTGGTATTGTTATCACAGAGCGTTGTGGTGGCTACCTGGAGGATGTTTCTGGGAAATAAATTTCTGAATGTGTGCCCAATTGCGGACCGGTGAAAGGTACAGATATCCGTGGGAACTCCGTATGATTCAGCCTCTAAGAGCCCATGCGAACTTTGCCCTAAACCTGCAAAAAGCGCTGCGCCAATCTCCAGGCAAAAAGGATAGAGCCCCATAGCAAACAGTATTTCCGAGGGAACGAACATAGTCGTCCAAACAGTTCGTCTGGGATGGGAAAATGCATTGTAGAGATGCTTTACACCCACACGAGTCTGAAGACGCAGGGCGGTCAATTCCTTCTTTTTATTTCCGCGAAAGAAAAAATAATACACCCTCAGAAAACGCAGAAGTTCGCGAAACAAAATCGGAGAAATACGGCGAAAGAATGGTTGTGCCCATTCCTTACATTTACGCATTGATACCATGGGTCACTTACTCTTTCCTGGAACTACTGGTTAATTGTTCGAGAAATGCCTCAACCCGTGTTTTGATTTGCCCTTCACTGCTAAGGGTATAATCACAATTGAGATGAAGAAGTGGAATGTTTTTCTCGTGGAACGTCTTTTTTATCATAGGATAATCCATGAGATTATGATCACAAAATTTCAGCGAGTGATAAATCGCCCCATGAATTGATTTTTCCTGCATGGTGGTCAGCACTCTATTGATCCTATCAAAGATGTTAACCATACGTGCGCACGGAGATCGCAAGATATATCTCCTGGCAATCGACAGGATGGGGTCGTCGCTCACATGAATTTGGGCATCAAAGTAGCGACTGCCATTACATAAATCCTCTGCAACCACCTTGGCACCCGCATCTTCTATAATCTTCATGATCTTTTCGTTTTCCATAATACTACCCCATACGAAAAGCCTGGGTATGTCCCGCGTATCACGCACGCCTTCCCTTTGATTCATCAGGTGGGTCAAATACGTCTGGAATTTTTCGGGCACTGCATTGGCGCCCTTTTTTAACAGGGAAAATATCTCATATCCGGATTGCCCAATATATCCACTCCAGTATTTTTGCAAAAACACCCGGACCTTTTCCCTCACCGAATTGTATATGGTGATACTCTGCTGAATATCATCCTGGTTGATTTTGAGTGTGAAAAAGGTTTCCAGTTTTTCTTTAAAGTTTTTGAGCAGGTTTGCGTAATAAAAAACTGCGGCATCATCGGTATTTTTTGGAATATCCAAAATATAGTTAAAGGCCTTTTTCCCTTCGTCTAATTTCACCCATGCATCATAAAGCCTGCGCATCCCGTCACACGAGTTGACAAATACCATCCCTTTGAAATCTTCCAGGTTACCATTGATTTTTTGATCAACAACGGCCTTGATGTAAGGACAGATATTTCCGCACAGGACTTCATTGGCAGAGCACGATTCTTTTTCAGCCCCCTTGATCCTGACCGGATGGAATCCGGCAGCACGAATAAGTTCCACAGGGGTGTAGGAACAAAAATACCCGATCTTTGGCAATGTATGATCTTCAGCAGAGAACTCTATCATGGATGCTTCGGCTGAATCATTCCCGGAACTGGATACTGACACGGGGATATTGGTCTTTAACCGAGCCTTTTCCAGGGCGATCAAAGCCGCCCCAAGCGCCCCGTTAATTTGTGGTTCGTCTGATATCTTGATTTTACAACCGAGATTTTTCTCTAACTCCGCCACAACACCAATATTTTTCGCGACACCACCGGTCATGACAATCTCTTCTTCCAACCCAACCCGTTTTACCTGAGCTGTGATGCGTTTGGCAATTGAGATATGCAATCCCCTGCAAATATCAGCCGATTTATGGTCTGCTCCGATAAGGG
This sequence comes from Planctomycetota bacterium, assembly GCA_030837315.1. Classification (GTDB taxonomy): domain Bacteria; phylum Planctomycetota; class Brocadiia; order Brocadiales; family Brocadiaceae; genus Brocadia. The sequence goes on along the minus strand of JAUPKS010000243.1, from coordinate 1,864 downwards.
AAACCACCTCTGATTCCGCGAAGACTGTGCAGAGGCTACTAACGGAAACATTATCCTTTCCGTTCAGAGAAAGCCCCCCCATATCCTCCAGGTCTATCTCCAGAGTCCTTGCCATAACTTCCAGGAACCGACCAGTTCCGGCAGCGCATTTGTCATTCATCACAAAGTCGAGAACGTTTCCCTTCGCATCGACCTTAATGACCTTACTATCCTGTCCGCCAATATCAATAATAGTCCTTGCCCTGGGAAAATAATAATTTGCCCCCTTTGCATGACAGGTGATTTCCGTTACAACCTCATTGGCAAAAGGCACCTTTATACGCCCATAACCGGTAGCAACAACATAATCGATCTCTCTTTCAGACAGCTTATGTTCGGTAAGTATCTGTTGAAAGGTTTTATCCGCAGCCTTTTTACTACTTGCGCCGGTTGGTATAATTATCGAAGAAAGGATTTCCTTCTTATCATTTATCAGAACTCCATTGGTTGACATAGAACCAATATCGATTCCTATCGTGTACATTCTAAGAAATCTCCTTTGTGTATTATTTTAGCGAGGCATTGCCTCAAAACGGGAAAACAGTTGAAACTACAGAGGACTATTCAATTTCAGGCTTAGGTGGTATCAGGCTCATCCAGATATTAAACACAAATAATCCGACAGAAACTACTTGCATGCCTGCAAAAATTTCTGCGAGTGGATGAATCGGACGGAAACTCACCAATCCTACAAGGCCGATATTTGCAAGATAGAATTGAAGATTGCCTATTTTGGGGTAAGCGAGCGGTGTTCCTGAAAATCTCGGCAAGATATGGTATCCAACCCCATAAATCATCATCGACATCCATCCCAGCAAATTGAGATGGACATGACTGAAGAGTAATTGCGCAGGGTAACTCCTCATAGAAATCATTATTGTGCCAAGGATAGCTGCAATAAAAAAGTATATCAGGCTTGCACGCACAAAATTTTTAGAAAGTGGACTCATAGACTCTAAAACTCCTTAGCTAACGAAGTAAAAATACTAATATAAATATTTACAAAACTCTAAAAAGTTGAAGATATACTAAAAATATGGATTGTCAAACAAAAAATCATCGTGGCATACTGCATAATGAAGAATTTCGACAGTTATTGATTTTATGTTGCATCCAGCTCCTTTTTTATGCTATATTTTTTGTCAAAAACTAAAATGTCTGTAAAATGTTTCGCCTTAATTAGCCTGACTTTAGGTAAAGTACGCCGTCTTTAGTTTGCTGTCCAATTTTTCAAATACATGAGACACCAAAGGAAATTGTAGCATGTCAAAAGAAACGAATAAAGAGAAGCAATGCTTCGTTCGTCAAAAAACGTTTTTCTTTCCTGAAGTTATAGAACAAGATGCCAGAAACTCCTGGTGTATGACCTTGGTGGCGGAACGTTTGACGTCTCCCTCGTAGTCGTTGAAAATGGTGTCGTGGAAGTCAAGGCGAGCCATGGTGACACCAAACTTGGCGGAGATGATTTTGACCAGTTGTTGATCAATCACGTCATACAGGATTTCAAGTCAAGACATGGTGTTGATTTAAACGAGGATCTCCGTTCAAGGAGGCGGCTCTTGGTATCTGCTGAAAAGGCCAAGCGGGAGCTTTCTGATCATCCATTCGCAAGGATGCGGGAAGAGTTCATGTATAAAGATCTGCATCTCGACATAGAGATTTCCCGGACTCACTACGAAGAAATGATACAACCCCTTTTACAAAAGACTTTGAATTGTATTCAAATGTGTCTGAAAGACGCTGCAATCCTGCCAAAAGATATAGACAAGATAATCCTTGTTGGAGGCGCAACGAGAACCCCGCTTGTCCATGAAATCATCAAAAG
>JAUPKS010000242.1 GCA_030837315.1 Planctomycetota bacterium | reverse complement strand
GGTTAAGGGGTGGGTCACTTGGACGTGAAATCTCAGTGAATATCTCACGATATATTTATCCCGTTGACTCAGGTTTGACCATGAATTTCAAAGGAACATGATTTCTTTGACTTGCCAAGCACAGCAAGATTTGGAACGCAGCCATCGGCGTATTCCGGCGGTTAAAGCGGAAAACAAATTCATCGAGGTAATGTTGCAAGTATTTGGGATCAACGCCGTGGTGGGTACCATTGAGCCAATTTTTGAGGTTCCCGAAGGTGCGATGAATCGGAAATGTTGGTCGCGCCATTTCCAAAGCATGCCACTGATCTATACCTGCAGGGAAGCCTCAGCAAGCAGTGGAATGTGTGTGGTTCAGCCTGATGTAAATGTAAGAATCCGGATCATCCTGTTAAACACGGTATCGAGTGAGTGTGTTTCAGGAACTTACCGCAAAAGGCGCATATTTCCTTTCAAAACTTGTTATAGGAACGACTTTACGGAATGCCAGCACATCGAAGAAAATCGACTTGGGCGCAACACTGCGCAGCCTTGTCGGCAAGATATTGGAAATGAATTTCATCATTGGCAACGACAAACACCATGTGCCATGTCGTCTGATCGGCCTGCGAGTTACGAAGCAGGTGGCAAATGCCAGACGCAGAAAGTTGCGCAAAAGAAGCCAAAAAGAAAGGCCGTACGCTAACCGGCATCGTCGTCTGAACTTATAGACGACCGCAAAGAATTCGAAATTTTCATCAGCCGCAAAAACAAAGAATGGGTCAATAAAGGGGTATTTCTCGAACTGGTGATTTGGGAGGATTTTTTCGATGCCCTTTCTCAAACCCGTCTGCAGGACGAGTACAACAAAGCCATCATGCAAAGCGATATCTTTGTGATGTTGTTCTTTACGAAAGTAGGGAAATACCCCGAAGAAGAATTTGGAACCGCTTTCGGACAATTTAAAGACACGAACAAACCATGTATCTTCACCTGCAGGAAGAATTGCTGTAAAAGGGCGCTGAGCTTTTATAGAAAATATCCGTATGACCCAAAGGGCGGCAGGAAAAATCTGGAGGCTTCGAAGGATGACGCCCGTGTTGTTCGTGTCGGGTCGTTCCGCAACAATCTCTTGTTCGTGCGTTATTCCTTCCGCTACAGGCTCGTTCCGGACTACTGGAATCTCAACTTGTGTTTTCGTGTGATGTTGTCCCCATTTATCTCTGGACTCTGTAGCTCTGAAGGTTGTTTGATGCCAAAGCATGAGTTGCCGTGTCGATATCACGATAGTATCGGAATCATCAGGTTAATTATGCGGTTTGTGGGGCATGAATCATAAGAATCCCCCTTAAAAAAGGGGGAAGAAGGGGGTTGTGTTTTTCCACTGGTATAATACAATGAAATCAAGCTGTATGGCTGTTTATCTTAGGCAGCTGTGATTTATTCTTCGAGACCCAATAGCTTAAGGCACTGATTGAAGTCATCAGGAACAGGCGCTGTGACTGATACCGCCTTTTGGGTGTACGGGTGCACAAACGATAGTTGATATGCATGGAGCATTTGTCTTGGGATTTGTCTCAATAGCGGATGTTCGATTGGTTTCCGATCATATTCCATCTCTCCAATGACAGGGTATCCTACCGAGGCTAGGTGAATTCTGATCTGATGCGTCCTGCCTGTTTCGGTATTCACCTCCAGGTAGGAGGCATCCTTGCCTCTCTTCAGGAGATTTATGTGTGTCACGGCGTTTTGTCCTCGTAGTGGTGAATTTATCGTGAATGTTTGTTTCCCTACACGACCCCTTACAATAACCCTGTATGCCTTTTTCAAACAGTTTTTTTTAAACAAGGCCTTCATACATTCAAAGGTATCGTTGTTCATTGCAAAAATAACGGCACCAGAAGTATCTTTGTCCAATCGGTGGACAGCCTGAATGTATTTATCCTTAAAGTGCTTCCTCAAATTGCTTTCAAGGCTTTCCGGGCCATTTGTTATGACATCGGGTGGTTTTGAAACGATCAGATAGTGATTGTCCTTAAATAGGATGGCGTCTTTTTGGAATTCTGAGTGTGTTGGCTCCAGTGTAATGACCTCAACGGAATCCCCTTCTTTTAATTGGTAGGAGGCAATCCAGACCCTTTTTTTATTTACAAAAACCAGTCGTTTGTCCAGAAGTTGTTTTGCCTTTTTTTTGGATAAGGTTAGCTTCTTGGCTATAAAATTCAGTAATATATGTCCCTCATCTTTATGAATTAGGGTAAATTTCTGCATTGTCTTGGTAGAAATATGTGAATAACTCCTTATTTACAGAGATAAACATTCGCGTACCGATATACTATAATAATAACATGCGTTCGGGATTAAGAAAAGCCATTGTTTCATAAACGAGAAGGCTCTTTTCCGTTTGCAACAAATTAGCCCTTATTCAAGTGTGATTTTTTTATCAAGAGGAGTGAAGTTGGCTGATATGCCCGATTTTACTGGTTAATATAAGGTTGTGTGAAAATCTTGGTAGAGTAGAAAAAGAGAGACCTGGATAAAGAAAAAGCCCTCCAATTATTGAAGTAAGACCCATTCGGCGGGAAGAACGAACCCGATGGGACGAACTTGTGCGCCAATACCATTATCTTGGGCTTCACTCGCTCATAGGAGAAAGCATCCGATACCTGGCGATCCACC
>JAUPKS010000241.1 GCA_030837315.1 Planctomycetota bacterium | reverse complement strand
AGAGACGCAGGACATTCCCGAACCCTCTGACAAGACGGGCGATGCCGTTTACCGAACCGTCGATCATCTTGACATCCACCACCTTCCATAATATTTGGCCCGAGATTTTTTTTGTCGGATTTACAAAAAGGACATCGTAAATTTCATCGACATAATATTTGTTCAACAGGAGTTTATAGATGAGACTAAACCGTTCTGCCAGTCTTTTGGGCAATTCAGGTTTTTTGATATACATGTGATACGCAAGGAATATACCGCCAAGAGCGATAGCCGTTGAAACGACCATCATCAGGTAGGGAAGCCCTGCGCCATGGTGTACGCCAGATTCTGCTCCGGAGATTTCAGTATGGCCATGTCCACCAAGCACCGGTGATAAAAAGCGGTTAATGGCGCTTGCACCTGGAATACCAAGGAATCCTCCAAAAAGGGAAAGTCCCGCCAGTACGGTTAATGGAAGTGTCATATTTCTTGGGGATTCATGGAGATGTTCCGCTGCGTGATGATCTAACCTTGATTTACCATGGAAAGTCATAAAAAGCAAACGAAACATATAGAATGCCGTAAAAAAGGCTGCCAATGCCCCAATCGACCAATATATGAAATTTCCGCGGGTAAGTGATTCCAGCAGAATTTCGTCTTTACTGAAGAATCCTGCAAATGGCGGAATACCTGCAATAGCTACGGTACCGACCAAAAAGGTCTTGTACGTGGTAGGGATATGATGCTTGAGTCCTCCCATCTTCCTCATGTCTTGTTCACCCGAAAGGGCGTGAATGACACTGCCAGACCCTAAGAATAGTAAAGCCTTAAAGAATGCGTGAGTCATAAGATGAAAGACGCCTGCAGTGAATGCGCCCACACCGCAGGCAAGAAACATGTATCCAAGCTGGCTAATAGTAGAATAGGCCAACACCCGCTTGATGTCGTTTTGTACGAGACCGATGGATGCCGCGAAGAGCGCTGTCACTGCGCCAATACTGGCCACTACGGTCATGGTGAATGGGGACAGCATATAGAGGGCATTGCATCGGGCGAGCATATAAACGCCTGCCGTTACCATGGTTGCCGCATGGATGAGTGCGCTGACAGGCGTGGGGCCCTCCATGGCATCTGGCAACCATGTGTAGAGGGGTATCTGGGCTGATTTGCCCGTTGCGCCCATAAACAAAAGAAGGGTAATAATTGTTATTGTGAAACTGCCTGCCTCAAAATTCCCATGAGAAGCAGCGCTTAATACCTCGGTAAAATCGATGCTATGAAAGGTCAGGAAGATGAGCATGATGCCTAAGGCAAAGCCAAAGTCGCCCACGCGATTGACCACGAAGGCCTTTTTGGCAGCATTTGAGGCTGATTTTTTTTCAAACCAGAACCCAATAAGCAGGTAAGAACATAATCCCACGGCCTCCCACCCGATAAACATAAGGAGAAAGTTGTTGCTTAACACCAGCAATAGCATGGAGAAGGTAAAGAGATTCAGATAACAAAAGTATCGGTGGTAACCCTTATCGTGATGCATATAACCAATCGAATAGATATGAATAAGAAATCCAACACCAGTAACGACGAGGATCATAAGGGTCGATAAGGGGTCTACCTGCAGACCGACAACCGATTTAAATGAGCCTGATTCGATCCAGCAAAAGAGTTGTTTTTCAAACAACCGTTCGTCCGGCGGAAGGAGAAGGAGTCCGCAAAATACCAATAGCGAAACAAGGAAGGATAGACCAATTGCCCCACAGGCAATGTATCCTACCTGTTCCTTTCGCAGCCTTTTACCAATGAGACCGTTAACGGCTGCCCCAATTAACGGGAATAACAAGATCAATGCTACAAGATTGAGCATGAGGTTCCTACCATTTCATGATATTTATATCATCGATGTTTACGGTTTCTTTGTTTCTGAATACGGCTACAATAATTGCCAGACCTACGGCCGCTTCGGCTGCGGCAACGGTCATGATGAAAAAAACAAACATCTGGCCTTGCATGGAATTAAGGTAATGGGCAAATGCCACAAATGACAGATTGACGGCGTTGAGCATAAGTTCGATACACATGAAGATTATGATGGCGTTCCTCCGTATCAAGACGCCAACAACACCCAGAGTAAAGAGGATTGCACTCAATACCAGATAATGAGTAAGGGTAATCATATTATAATTTCCTTTTCGCCAGCATAATAGCGCCAATAGCCGCTGCGAATAACAAAATAGAAGTTATCTCGAATGGCAACAGGTACTCTGTGAATAATAAATTACCAATGAGTTTTGTATTTCCCACAGTATTAACATACGCCGTTGTATATTGATCGTGTTTTCCCTGCAGGAGTTTCGCCTTGATGACTATACAGATGACGGCGAACAATGCAATTCCCATAAGAATAGCAGGTATCCTTTGAAAGGGTAATGCATTCTTTGCCTCCTCCTTTATATCCAGGTTTAACAACATGATTACGAAGAGGAAGAGTACCATGATAGCCCCGGCATATACGATGATCTGAACGGCAGCAACGAACTGGGCTTCGAGTAATATATAGAGAACCGCTATGCTGACCATCGTCTGAATAAGATATAAAGCGCCAAAGACAGGGTTTTTCTCAAAGATAAGATAAACCCCAGTCACTACCGTGATAGCAGCTACAATATAAAATAAATATGCTTCCATATAATGATACCTTGTAAAAACTTCTTTTTTTCGTAATGCTTACTTCGGTAAATTTCTTTTCTTCGTGAGATCTAATAATTTTTCTTTATCAAAGATCTCCTTGTTTTGATATGTTGCCAGCTCAAAGGTATCTCTGAGAATTATCGCCCTTACCGGACATGCTTCTTCACAAAACCCGCAAAAAATGCAACGGAAGGCATCCAGTTCATAAATTTTTGGGTATCTCCTATGGGTCTCATCCTCCGCTCCTTCAACATAGATGCATTGAGAGGGGCAAACTTTAGCGCATAGGCCGCATGCGACACATTTCTCCCTGCCATCTTTTCCTATTTGTAATTCTGGCAGTCCACGAAACCTTGCTGAAAGTTTTGGCCGTTCTTCAGGATACGGTATGGTAACGCATGTGCGCGGGTCAAGAAATCGCTTGAGGGTGAGCACTAAACCTTTAATTAATGGTAAGATCATATTATCCTTTAATGACCATAATGAGCCCCGTAATTAATATATTGAGAAGCGAGAGCGGCAACAGAAACTTCCAGCCTAAATGCATTAATTGGTCGTATCTGAGCCTCGGAAAAGTTGACCTTATCCAGATAAAGAAAAATAAGCAACCAGACAATTTTAACATGAACCATACTACGGGAGGTAAAAACGGCCCCTGCCACCCGCCCAGGAAAAAGGTCACTGCAATTGCAGATACGGTGATCATATTAGCATATTCGGCCATGAAAAACATGGCAAATTTCATACTGCTGTATTCTGTATGGTATCCCGCCACAAGCTCTGATTCTGCCTCAGGGAGATCAAATGGGCAACGATTAACCTCAGCAATAGCGCTCGTGAAATAAATAAAAAACCCGAGGGGTTGTAATACAATGTTCCACAATTTTCCCTGAGCATTGACAACGTCCACCAGGCTTAACGACTCAGTCAACATGACTACCCCGATGAGTGATAGCCCAAGGGTCAGTTCGTAGCTGATCATCTGGGCAGAAGACCTTATTCCACCCAATAATGAGTATTTGTTGTTTGACGCCCAGCCGGCCATGACAACACCATAAATACCCAGGGAAGACACCGCAAAGACATAAAGAAATCCAATATTAATATCGGTGATTACAAGGTCTACGTTGTATCCAAGTATCTTTACTTTATCCCCAAAAGGGATGACTGCAAAGGTAATCAGGGCGGGAATCAGGGCCATGGCAGGTGCCAGTACAAATAGCAGCTTACTCGCCTTTTCTGGAATAATATCTTCTTTAAACAGGAGCTTTATGCCGTCGGCAATAGGTTGCAATAATCCATGTGGCCCGACGCGCATTGGCCCAAGGCGAACCTGCATGTGGGCCATGATCTTTCTTTCGAGCCAAATCATGGAGATAATCATAAACTGGATTGTACCGAATACAAGCAAGACCTTAACGCAGGCAATGACAAGATAAGCAAATAATTCTTTATTCATTTAGTTAACATTCGCCTCTACCCGGTGCATTCTTTTACCGCAGCATTCTAATGTACCTGTCGTTTCAACAACAACATCTATCTGCTGCCCGCAGACATTGCACTGAAATTTTACTCCGTCTTCAGGCGCATGATGGACCGTTGTCCACGTGGCCATCATACCCTTGGCACCCACAAAACGCATTTCCTGGCCACAGCATACCAATACGCCAAAGCCTTCTCTCGTAACGACTACTTTTTGTCTGCATATCTCGCAAAAATATGTTTGCCCTTTTTTTGCCATACAATTACCCTCGTATATCCTCTACCACCGGTAAACAGAGATGAACACGGACAAAACATGTCTGTTCACCACAAAGAGGTAAAAAACACAAAGAAGACATGAAAATCAAAAGATGTATACTAAGCATTCATGTGTGGTTTCCGGCTTTTTGAGAAATTATACCTGCTCTGCCTCCTTGTAGATTTTCACAGGTGTGTACACCTTATCGCGCAACAGATTAATGGGTATCCACTCATAATCTTCGGAAACAAAAACTGTTCCTTCCGGCGTTT
>JAUPKS010000030.1 GCA_030837315.1 Planctomycetota bacterium | reverse complement strand
TAATACTTACAAATGGCTTTTTTATATTGGCAAGGAATAATGAACAATTGGTGGATCAATTTGACATAATATTTGACAAGCAGGGACGGTTGTCCTGCCACAAGGTAGCGCAGGCGTCTCGCTTGCGTATAAATTACATGGTGGGTCAATTATAGTCGGCGTCTTAATAAGGATACATAAATGTCATTTATGAAAAAGCATATCAACCTGTTTAATGCCCGTATTTACTGCAGGGCTTCGCAAATACGCAGATTTTCATACATGACAATAGCGTGATTTCGAAAATATTTTTATGAAAATTACGCCCAAAACAAACCCGCCGATATGTGCCCACCAAGCAACACCCCCTCCCTGTGCAGAGGAAATAGATGCTGTCCCGCTAAAAAACTGAATAAGGAACCAAAAACCCAACACGACAACAGCCGGTAGCTCAATAAACTCCCATACAATAAACAATGGGACAAGAACAAGCACCCGAGCCTTTGGAAAGGTCACCATATAAGCGCCCAGTACACCCGCAATTGCCCCACTAGCCCCTACACAAGGGACCCCCGACTGACTATTAAAGTATACATGCACAAGAGCAGACCCAATCCCGCAGAGGAGATAAAATAACACGAATCTAACACGTCCGAGCCTATCCTCAATATTATCCCCAAAAATCCACAGATACCACATATTCCCTATAAGATGAATAAACCCACCGTGAAGAAACATGTAGCTCAGAAAGGGAAAATAGGTATTCACAAAAGTAGAGTCAGGAATATCTGCAGAATAGGCCACTTTGACAGGAACGATACCGAACTGAAACAGAAAGGAATCTAATTGAGGACCTAACGAAAGTTCAATGAAAAAGATCAAAACATTGATAAGAATAATACCAACGGTGACAAAGGGGAAGGTTCCCGAAGGATTTCGATCTCGGAGCGGTATCATTAGCCTTACACCAAAATAAGGAATTCAGATAACGTGAATTGAAGCAATAAAAATGAACCAGTGGGTGTTAAGTTTTCCACACTTCCGACGTGTTCGGGTTAAGAATTACGCCGGCAATTACCATCGGGCAGTTTTTGCAAGTAATTTATAATAGGGAAAATTCCTGCCAGGACATTCTGTTTCCCTGAAATGTCTGTGCATGATAATGTTCTCAGAAGGAATACGGCAACGTTCCTGGAGATAGTCCACTAACGTTGAAAGTGAGGCCATTTGCGATACCGTTGGGTATGAGTTGTTGAAATTCCCAACCAGACATATCCCAATGCCATAATGATTGTATTCCTTTACGCCGGCATGGGCGCCGTCTATCTGATTTATCCACCTATTGCCGATCTCAATCTGCCCATCACCGGAGCCATTTCCATTGCCTACTACAAAATGATATCCCAAGCCATTCTCCCAGCCCCTTTTCTCCCGGTGGAACCTGTCAAATTCAGCGGCACAACCCGATGCCGAGGCGCTGTGATGAATAACAATATACTTCCAGGATCGGGCAAAGTAGCGATCCAGTTGACTTTCAATATAAGGCACTTCCTTTTTATGTGGTCTCACGGGTGTCGTTGTTATTGGTTTGAAAGCAGGCGGCGCATAGCAACCGGATAAATATATCAGGGTAAGAAAAAATAGGCAAATATACATTTTCCCCTTCAATCGCATGCTCCATCTCCCAAAACAAGAACTATACTTACCTGATATATCCAACATCTTCAAACCGATTTGTGGGAGTATATCATAAGTGTATTTGTTGTCAATTAACAAATTTGCAAAAATATTTTTCTTGTGCATTCTTGTCTCTTTTGGTATACCACTCCTTCACCAGAAAAGTAAATCCCCTGTAAATGTTGAGCTAAGCACTATGGGAAAACTCTTAAAGGGCTTATTTCTAAAAAACTGTCCGATGCAAAAAAAGATATCCTTGCTGCCTGAGAAGTCATACTCAAGTACCTGAGCGATAGGGTTTATTGTTTTATCCAGAATGGTTTTGCTTTCGTTGGGCAGTTGCAGGTAGGTTTGAATAACGATAACAAAAACGTGGGAACGCCAATGGAAACAATGAAATCCAATGGAAGTCCTCTCCGCGATGATAACACAAGAGGAAAAAACAAAACAAGAAATATCCTTTTTCTGATTAGTTATTACACAATCAGCCACCTCAGTTGGAAATATTCATTTCTGCTCTTCACGTATCTCAGTGTTTTGACAATCTCTATCGATTCAAATTCATCAAAAGTCCTTGCCGAGAGTATAGATACAACTGATTCACCTGATACCTCTTCTAAAAAAAGCGCCGCCGACATTACTACTACTGTGGCAGAAGAACTTTCAACAGAGGCCATTTGGTTTGGATTGGGTGATGTGGTCACCATTTCCACACGACAAGAAACACCCATCGGCAAGGCACCCAGTATCGTTACCGTGATTACTGCTGAGATGATTAAACAGCTGGGATACCGCTCCTTCGTAGAAATCCTGAGGACGGTACCGGGGTTTGAGCTTTTGCAGGCCGGAGGGTTCGGTTCTACACTAATTGCAGCCCGTGGCCTTGTTGGTTCAGGCAGAGTGAGGCTGATGATCAACGGACATATGGTAAATAATCCTTTGTTCGGAGACGCATTTCGTATCTTCGATGACTTTCCGGTAGGAAATATAAAAAGGATAGAAATTATCAGGGGTCCTGGTTCTGCCATGTACGGCGAAAATGCATTTGCAGGAGTTATTAATATTATTACCTTCGATGCAAAGGATATTGACGGTGTAAGGGTAAGCAGCGGCTACGGAAGCTTTGATACCAAAGAGGAAGACATTGTATTTGGAGAAACCTACGGAAAGTTTGATGTTTCGGGCATGGTTCATTATATGGATTCCAATGGCTTTGATGGCGTTGTTGAAAGCGACAGCCAGACGGCAATTGACGAGGCCATTCCGACTCCGCCCTTTCCTGATGTATCACAGGCGCCGGGAAGGGTTGAGGATTGGGTTCGAAGATATGATTTAAATCTGCGGGTAACGTACAACGACATCTATTTTGAGGGTATGTACGTTAATAAAAACCGGGGATCTTTTCTGAGTCCATCATTGGCATTGACAGACGAATCTGATGTGGAGACGAATTATGTATTTGCTGAAACAGGCTATAAAAAAACCTTTGAAGAAAAATTAACGATACGTCCCAGAATTTATTACGACCAATTCGACAACGATTTTTTCATGGAAATATTCCCCGATGGTTCGACCCTGCCGTTCGATACGAATGGAGATGATAAACCCGATGTGTTTTATACCTATCCGGATGGATTTATTGGCGATTTTGCAGTAACCGAAAGGGGCGTTGGTGCGGAGACACCATTTGATTACGAACTCTTTGACGGAAATTTATTAACCCTGGGATTTGAATATCGCTTAATCAATCAAACCAATATCCGCACCCGAAACAATTTTCACCCAAAAACCAAGGTGCCGTTGACCTCTCTTCAGGATTTTTCAGATGATTTTCCCTTCACAAAAGAAGTTACCCGCCGGATGTGGTCTGTTTATTTGCAGGACACATGGGATATCAGTGATACCCTGAATCTTACCCTTGGTGTACGGCATGACGAATATAATGATTTTGGCAATGCCACCAGCCCCCGTGCAGGTTTAACATGGGCATTCATAGAAAATGCGTCATTGAAACTTCTGTATGGCGAGGCATTTCATGCCCCCAGCTTTACACAGCTGTTTACTACCAATCAGCCAACGATCTTAGGGAATCCGGATTTAGACCCTGAAACGATCAGGTCATATGAGATAGGGCTAAGTTATACCTTTAACAATCGCGTAACGAGCTCTATTAATTATTTTTACAATGATATCCGCGACCTTATAGATTCAGTGGAGACTCAGGAGGATACCGGAAGTGTCATACGTTATGAGAATATCGAAGATGCGTATGTTCAGGGCGTTGAGACGGAGACAAAAGTGGATATTGCGAAAGGTACTTACCTATTTATGAATTATAGTTTTAAGGATACAGAAAACGATAAAGGAAACGATCTCGGCGGTATTGCGCAACATACCGGTAATTTTGGTGTAAATGTACGCTCCTGGAAATACATTAATACCAACCTGAGCGCGTTTTTCAGCGGGAAGCGTTCCAGGGATGACGATCCCGAGGAATACAGGGATGATCTGCCGTCTTATGCAGTGTTAAATCTTTCTATTCTCGCAAGAGATTTCTTTAAAACCATGGAGGTGCAGGGGACGGTATTCAACCTGCTTGATAAGGATTATCATGACCCAGCAACCGTTGCGGTACCTGATGATGCGCCTCAACCAGGGAGGACGTTTTTCGTTGGACTGAGCTACCAGTTCTAGCCTATATCCGGAAAGCACTTTTTATGTGGTTGATTTATAGGTTTCAAGTGTTTTGATATTGCTGTTACCAGTTCTTTTGCGATATCTTGTTTGGTTTCACAACAAGATTCAATGTTCTTCTGTGAATTAACCAGATACGCTTGGTGTTTATTTCCCGCAATCTCACCCTGATTATTGGCGACAACTAAATCCGCACTATTTTCTATCAGGGATGTATATGCCCTTTCGACAAGCTTGTCTCTCGATAAACCCACTTCTAATTTAAAACTTATTAAAAAAGCACGAGGCCATAACTTCCTTATCAATTTTAGGATCTTGGGCGCCCTCACAAAAGTTACTACCAAGGTATCTTTGTTTGAAGGTATCTTGCCGTTACTACGTGCCTCCGGGGTGTAATCAATCACCGCCATAGCATGTACAATGGCATCGAATGAATTGTCTTTTAGCTTTTCCTGGGTCGTGGTTGCCAGGTCGTCTATTGTTTCTACTTCAATAAGCATCAGTCGACGGGCACAATCTTTATCTAATAAAGCAATATCTGGAATGCGGCTGCCTATCCCATAAATGAACGTTACACAAGCACCGCTTTTCAGGAGTTCAGTCGCAATCATAGCCCCCAACTTCCCGGTCGATGTATTACTAATGTACCTTACGGCGTCGATATAACCTCTCGTTGGCCCGGATGTTATCATGACATGCTTTCCCACCAGACTTCCCATATATATTCACCTTTCAGAAAAGATTATGTATTGTGCCTGGTAATAAAATATCCCCTGTCATTCATTCTTCTGCATCACATCTTATGCACCAGATTATAATATCTCCGATGATATATTACAATATCACGATCTAGAGCACCTATTCACCGTTGTGCAGAAGAGAAATTTCAGACCAGAAAAGAAACGGGTTGATTTCTCAGGAAATCACCGATGTTATATTACCCCGGCACAGATAAAGTGTTACACACAATCATACTTTGGAACACGGTTCGCTTTTTATAAGATATTCTGCCGTTTAATTAAGCCTTCGGCAACTTATATTTGGCCAC
>JAUPKS010000240.1 GCA_030837315.1 Planctomycetota bacterium | reverse complement strand
CCCCTTGTAAGACTCGCGTAACACCCCTGAAAACCAGGAGAGTTTTTTATTTTAAAGTTTTCAGGGCCTTTTCCATTCTGGAGAGTAATATGCTTACCTCATCAAGGGCTATCTCAGGCGAAGTAACTCTTTCGCGTAATAAAGCAAAAGTCTTGTCTAATTCGTCTGCCGAAGGACTTCCAGAACCCGTGAGCGGGAAATGGGGTGTAAACGTAGAGGAAGTTTCCGGCGCAGATGATGGACCTTGCTGCTTGATCTTTGCTAACTCTGCTTCTAAAGCCTCCTTTGTTTTTTGGAGTTCGGTGATTGTCTTCTGTTTTTCTGCAAGTTCCTGGTCGGCAATTTTCTTTGCCTCTGTATAATAAACGAGCTGATTCTTAATTTCGTCCTTACTCCTTTTTACGTCAGCAACCTGTAATTCAAATTTTTCTGATACATTCTTGCCCGCTGCTTCAGCAGCAGTAAACTCCGCGGCCAATTTGCTTCTTGTGTTCTCTAATTCAGTAAGTTTGTTTTGTTGTTCCTGGATTGTTTTTTGCAGGCCACTTATCTGAACCCCCACAGCCATCTTGATGGCGCCGAAGGTATCAATTTCTTTCTGCAATTCAGCCACTTTTACAGTCAAACCATCTTTTTCTGCAGCACAGGCAGTAAACTTATCTTCAACTTCTTTCTTTGCAACCTGAACCTTGTCTAAATTTTCCATCATTTCAGGAACTTTTAAGACTTCTTTGCGCCCGGCGCTCAGCTGTCTTTCAAGACCATGTACACGTTCCTTTTGCAAGAGGTATTTTTCGGTAACGGAAACTCCAAACCCAACACACAGCAGTCCGAAAAACCCTACCAATACTACCATAATCGCCTTTGCTTTCGTGTTACAACTTGACATAGAATACCCCCTTTTGATGCACTTTGGTTAAGTTTTAAATTTTGTTTATGCTTTAATTAAGATTATTCAAAAGCTATTTTAGAAAATTTACCGCGGTAAGGATAATAGCAAAATATAATTTTAGTTTCAAGTAAAATTGTTGTGCAGGATTGTTATAAAAAATTCACCTTGATTTTTTGAAAGATATGTTACAATTCATCAGTATGCAAATTTACCTAATTTACCAAAAACCATCTTTTGGAAATTTCTGAATGAGTACAGGTACTTTTATTCACCTTCATGTCCACAGTGAGTACAGCCTTCTTGATGGCGCTTGCAAAATCAGCGATCTCGTTGATAAGGCAATCCAACTGAAAATGTCTGCCCTTGCCCTGACCGATCATGGAAACATGTTTGGCGCTGTGGAATTTTATGAGGCGGCAAAGTCCAGGGGAATAAAGCCCATTTTAGGTTATGAGGCATATGTGGCGCAGGGCAATCGTTTGGATAAAGAGTCGAAAAACGGAAAGGAAACGATAAGTCATATTACCCTCCTGGCAGAAAACAACGAAGGGTATCGCAATCTTTTAAAGCTTACGACATCGGCATACCTGGAAGGGTTTTACTATAAACCAAGGATCGATAAGGCGCTTCTCAAGGCACATTCCAAGGGACTTATCTGTCTCAGTGGCTGTATGACCTCTGAAATCAATCGTTATTTGGTAAAGAATCGCATGGAAGAGGCAGAGAAGGTGGCAAAGGAGTACAAGGATATTTTTGGTCCTGATCATTTTTATTTAGAAATCCAAAATAATGGGATCGATCAGCAATCAAGGTTGGTATCCGAAGCGGCAGAAATCGGGAAAAAATTCGATATTCCCCTTGTCGCAACAAATGACATACATTATATGAATATGGATGATGCCACAGCTCACGATGCCCTCCTGTGTATCAATACGGGAAAGCACCTGGCAGACGTCCAAAGATTGCGCTTTGGAACGAACGAATTTTATTTTAAAAATTTTCAGGAAATGTCCGCCGTTTTTCAACACATACCGGAAGCCCTTGAAAATACCTGGAAAATTGCCGAACGTTGCAATGTGGAAATGGACTTCGGAAAGATGCATCTGCCCAAATTCACCGCACCAGACGGCATGTCCAATAGTGCCTATCTGAGAAAACTCTGCGAAGAAGGGGTAATTCAGAAATATGGTGCAATTACACAAAAGATCCGTGAGCGTCTTGACTATGAGCTTAAGGTTATCGAGAGCACGGGTTTTATAGATTATTTTTTGATTGTCTGGGATTTTATTCATTTCGCCGTGCAACAACGTATTCCTGCCACGGGTCGTGGTTCAGGAGCAGGCAGCCTGGTTGCCTACCTATTACATATTACGAATATTGACCCGATCGAATACGATTTGCTGTTTGAAAGATTTCTGAATGCAGAGAGAATCTCCATGCCTGATCTGGATATTGATTTTTGCGCGGAAGGCCGTGAAAAGGTTATCAAGTATGTTAAGGAAAAGTACGGAGGCGACAGTAACGTTGCCCAGATTATTACCTTTGGAACGATGAAGGCAAAGGCCGTCATCCGGGATGTGGGACGGGTGATGAATATCCCTCTCTCCGAAGTTGACAAGGTGGCTAAACTTATTCCCAACACGCTTAATATAACCTTAAAACAGGCATTAGAGCAGGAACCTGCATTAAAGGCGTTGTACGAAAACGAAAAACATATCCATGAATTGTTTGATATTTCCAAAAAGCTGGAGGGATTATGCCGTCACGCCTCGGTGCATGCGGCAGGTATCGTAATTTCAGACGAACCGTTAACCGAATATGTCCCGCTGGCGAAAAATGGCGACGTGGTTACAACCCAATTTTATGATGAAATATTGGTAGATAAAATCGGCTTGTTGAAGGCCGATTTTCTTGGTGTTCGGAAATTAACGGTACTCGACAAGGCCCTCAAATTGATTCGTGAAACGACCGGAAGGGATATTGATCTTGCAAAGATTCCCATGGATGATAAGCCAACATACGATTTATTATCCCGTGGTAATGTAAAAGGGGTCTTTCAGGTAGAAACCAGCCGCGGGTTTAAGGAGTTGTTAAAAAAACTAAAACCGGACACATTTGCAGACATCTTGCCGCTGGTGGCCTTATACAGACCTGGTCCATTGCAAAGCGGAATGGTAGACTCATTTATTAACAGGAAACACGGGAGAGAAGAGGTGGTATATCTTCATCCTTCCCTTGAACCAATCCTGAAAGAGACTCACGGAGTGATCTTATATCAGGAACAGGTCATGCGTATTGCCAATCGTTTAGCTGGATTTTCCCTGAATCAGGCCGACAACCTTCGTAAGGCAATGGGAAAAAAGAAGCCGGAGATTATGGCAAAATTTAAAGACCAATTTATCAACGGCTCCATAGCCAATGGAATCCCAAAAGAGAGCGCCACGAGCATATTCGAGTTAATGGAGTTCTTTGCAGGATATGGTTTTAATAAGTCACACTCCGCTGCTTATGCGGTAATCACCTACCAAACGGCTTATCTGAAGACAAATTATCCGGTACAGTACATGGTTGCACAGCTCAGTTGTGAAAAACAAAACATGGATAAGATTGTGGACTATATTGAAGATTGCCGTCACATGGGTATCGCCGTGATTCCGCCCGATGTGAATGAGAGCCAAAACGACTTTACCATTTCCCAGGGAAACAAGATACGGTTTGGACTGGGGGCTATCAAGAATGTAGGTGATAAGGCCATTGAGTCTATAATACAATCCAGGGAAAAGGAGGCAGGTACACTTCAATCCTGGATTTATGCAAACGGGTTGATCTGCGTGTCGTCAATAAGCAGGTCATTGAGTCTTTAATCAAATCCGGGTCTTTGGACTCATTGCATGACAATAGGGCAAAACTGCTTGCCGGACTCGATACCGCTATGCAATTGGGGAGTATAGCAAGCAAAGAAAGACGGAAAGGCCAAAAATCCCTGTTTGATATGGGCAGCGAGATGGATAACGCTGGGAAAGGAGATCTTGGAACAGAAACTGCCGTGGACCGATGGTCTGAAAAGGAGATACTCCAGGCAGAGAAGGAAAGCCTGGGTTTCTATTTGAGCTCACATCCCTTGAATCCATTTAAGCAAAAGATCAAACAGTTGTCTACCGTGTCTTCCGCGGACATATCCGAACACACTGATGGTGAAGAAGTAATAATAGGGGGTATCATTACCAACCTGAAGTCGAGTGTGACGAAGCGGGGCGATCCCATGATGTATATTACCCTAGAAGACTTGAAAGGCTCGGCTGAATGCGTCATATTTAGCAAGGAAATAAAGGCGTATCAGACGCTCTTAGCCATAGATGAGGTTGTCTTTGTAAAGGGACAGCTCGGTTTCCAGGGCACTGCCCCATCCATCCGCATAAAAGAGGTTATCGCAGAAAAGGATGCATTAAAGCGTTTGACCAAATGCGTAACGATACGATGCAATACAGCTGATTTTGACGAATCAAAATTCATGCAGCTCAAGGAAGGTATCAAGAAACACAGCGGCACCTGCCCCATTTTCCTGGAGATTTCCACACCCAACCAGGGCAACGTTCACATCAAAATTTCCAGTCAGTATTTCGTGTCCGTAAGGGATGATTTTTTGTCATGTGCGAAAGAACTCTTTGGTTCAGAGGCGCTCAGGCTTAATCAGTCAGAAATACTTGCAATGGTTTAAAATAAAACAGATGTCATCTGAAAATATCAACTCAAATATATTCAAATATCCATTGACAAGGATGTATGGACGATGCACAGTAATGCATATTGATTATCCATATCGAAGGAATTGACCACAATACCTCGTCGGAGAATAATAAACCAATAGAATAGTTCTTGTTGACACATCAGTTTGGGTGTTACACCTGCGGGAAGGAAATATTAAGCTCGATAGCTTATTGAATGACGGCGAAGCTGTCTGCCATCGATTTATTGTGGGTGAGCTTGCTTGTGGAAATCTGAAGAACAGATCCGAAATACTCGCACTCCTTCAAGCCTTACCCATGTCAACACAGGCAGAACATGAAGATGTTATGCAATTCATAGAGAATTACAGGCTGACGGGAAAGGGATTAGGTTACATCGATGTGCATTTACTTGCTTCGAGTTTATTGACCGAAGTTCCAATCTGGACGCTTGATAAAAAACTGAATGAAGTCTCAACAGAACTTGGAATCGGTTTTAATAAGAAATAATATGGAATAATATTATATTAAAAATATCTCCAAATATTCAGTGTGATACTACTGATTTTTGGCTGGCATACGCTCTATCAAACGAAATATGCAGAAATTTGCAGAATAAAGATAAATGTTAACCCTATGAATAAAAGAATACCTCTGCTCAAGAATAACGGACAACTGACTGGAGATGAAGATGGCAAAGCCCAAAGAGAATAGCACAAAAGAAGAACCGATTGAAAAGCAGCTTTGGAAAGCCGCAGACAAGCTCCGCAAGAACATTGATGCAGCAGAATACAAGCACATTGTTCTCGGTTTGATTTTTTTGAAATACATTTCCGATGCCTTTGAGGACTTGCATAGCAAGCTCAAGAGCGGAAAAGGCGAATATGCTGGAGCCGACCCGGAAGATAAAGACGAATACAAAGCGGAAAATATCTTCTTTGTTCCAGAAATTGCTCGCTGGTCTTATTTGCAATCGAAAGCAAAGCTCCCTACGATTGGCAAAGAAGTCGATAATGCAATGGATGCAATCGAGAAAGATAATCCCTCGCTCAAAGATGTGCTGCCCAAAGTCTTTGCGCGTGGAAATCTCGACCCGACAAGCCTTGGAGGTTTAATAGACCTTATTGCTAACATTGCTCTTGGTAATGCAAAAGCCCGCAGCGCCGATGTGCTCGGCCATGTTTTTGAATACTTCCTCGGTGAATTTGCACTTGCCGAAGGGAAGAAGGGCGGACAATTCTATACGCCGCGAAGTGTTGTAGAACTTCTGGTAGAGATGCTTGAACCTTACAAAGGCCGGGTATTCGACCCTTGTTGTGGTTCGGGTGGTATGTTTGTCCAGTCTGAAAAGTTTGTTGCTAACCATCATGGCAAGGTAAACGATATCTCAATTTACGGACAGGAAAGCAACCTGACCACCTGGCGTCTGGCAAAGATGAATCTTGCTATCCGAAGCATTGATAGTTCACAGGTCAAATGGAACAACGAAGGCTCCTTTCTGAACGATACTCACAAAGACCTTAAGGCCGATTTTGTTATCGCCAATCCTCACTTCAATGACAGCGACTGGAGCGGCGATTTGCTCCGCAAAGACGGGAGATGGAAATACGGCGTACCTCCGGCAGGTAATGCCAATTACGCATGGATACAACACTTCCTCTATCACTTGAGTCCAAGCGGTATTGCCGGTTTTGTTCTGGCAAAAGGCTCGCTCACCTCCAAGACTTCGGGCGAGGGAGAAATCCGTA
>JAUPKS010000239.1 GCA_030837315.1 Planctomycetota bacterium | reverse complement strand
GCAGGTAGCATTGGCCATAGAAGAGGCGCAAAGGCTTGTCCCCAAACCAAACATCATTGTCTTTACCTCCTTCCAATTCGATCCTGAAGCCTCAAAAGATATTGACGAAACCAACTGGCCAGGCGTCACCTTGCTTAAGGTGCAGATGAACACCGACCTGCTCACTGACGACCTCAAAAAGAAACGTGCAAGCAACGAGAGTTTCTGGCTTATGGGTCAGCCTGACGTTAGGCTTGAAAAGATTAAAGAAGGAAATGACAAAGGCAACTATAAGGTTGAAGTGCTTGGTTTTGATTATTATAACCCCAAGACAGGCATCATCGAATCAGGCGGTACAGCAAATATTGCCCTGTGGATGCTGGATACCGACTATGACGGACGAAGTCTATTCCCCAGGCAGGTCTTCTTTCCCATGTCTGGTGAGAAAGACGGCTGGTCACGTCTGGCAAAAAACCTCAAAGCGGAGATAGACGAGGAACGCATCGGATCCTACCGGGGCACGACCTCCTTACCTTTTGAACCCGGCAAAAACAGACGCATCGCGGTTAAGATTGTGGATGACCGGGGGATTGAAAGCCTGAAGATCGTAGAAATACCATGATAAAGAATAAAATACGTATCGATATACCACATGAAAAAATAGCGGAGTTTTGTAAAAAGTGGAAGATACATGAATTTGCACTGTTTGGCTCTGTACTCCGTGATGACTTTCGCCCAGACAGCGATATTGATGTCATAGTAGACTTTGAACCTGATTCAAAGCATACCTTATTTGACATGGTCTCTATGATAGATGAACTCAAGATGATTTTTGGGCGCAAGGTTGACCTGCTAACCCTGCGAGCTGTGGAACAGAGCCGCAACTACATCCGCCGCAAGTCAATTTTGTCGTCACTAGAGGTTATATATGTCTCGTGACATGGCATATCTTCTTGATATTTTGCTCCATGCTAAGGATGCGAGGGATTTCACAATTGAAATAGACAAAGATACTTTCTTTTCAGATCATAAATGTCAGTTCGCAACTATCCGATGTCTCGAAGTAATTGGTGAAGCTGTCAAGCGACTATCTTATGATTTTCAAAAAACATATCCGGATATTCCGTGGTCAAAGATGGCAAAGATGCGTGACTTGCTCATTCATGCTTACGACAGAGTAGATCTCGAAGAAGTATGGGATACAGTTCAAAATGACATACGGCTTTGATTTCTGCCCTGGAACGGATCGTTCCCCCAGAGGAAGAAACATGACATCGACGATCGATCAGCTTATCATCAACTCCCCTTACGAAGAACCTTCCCATTACTGGAGCTACGACCGTGAGACCCGTTCCTTCACCCTGAAACAAGGCAGGCGTCCAGCCGGCTATGTCATCGCCTCAGAAGGTTCAAAATCCTTTGATGATCCGGGCATTTTTATAGAAATTCCCTTGGTAAACAAGATTCGTCCACGGGTAACGGCATGGCGGGAAGCGGGTTATCCTGGCGTTACTGGCATAACGAAACGTTTGCTTGAACACTGGTGCAATCCTGAAGAGCGTGAACATCGCCGTTTCTTCTTTTGTCAATTAGAGGCCATAGAAACCCTCATCTGGCTTACTGAAGCGCCTGAATCCGAAAAGGTTGGTATAGAAATCCCCTCTGATGGTGGATTGTTCAAACGACTCTGCTCGAAGATGGCAACAGGCACTGGCAAGACCATTGTCATGGCGATGCTCATCGCCTGGCAGGTATTGAATAAGGTTACCTATCCTCATGACACCCGATTCTCTAAACACATCTTTGTTGTGGCTCCGGGCCTTACCGTAAAAAGCCGTCTGCGGGTATTAATGCCCGCAGGGTCAGGAAGTTATTACGAAGAATTTAATATCGTTCCTTCAGCCCTTTTGGAGAAATTACGCCAGGGCAAAGTGCTTATTCATAACTGGCACATATTGAATTGGGAAACGGAGGAAAAGATCGCCAAAAAGAAAGGCGTGGATAAGCGCGGTGCAAAGAGCAACGAGGCTTATGTGCGTGAGGTTCTTGGGGAGATTGCCACCACTCATAATATCGTGGTAATCAACGACGAGGCACATCACGCATGGCGCATACCAGCAGAATCAAAGGTTAAAGGGATCAAGAAAGAAGATATCGAGGAGGCTACAAAATGGATCGGCGGTCTGGACAGAATCCATGAGGCAAGGGGAATACTGACCTGTTACGATTTCTCTGCCACGCCATTTGCGCCATCGGGCAAGACGAATTCGGAAGATGCATTGTTTGGCTGGAATATCAGCGATTTCGGACTGAATGATGCCATAGAATCAGGTTTGGTAAAAACACCACGGGTTGTCATTCGCGATGATGGCGTTCCGGATGCGAAGACTTACAAGTCGAAACTTTACCACATCTATGAATGGGTTAAGGATGATTTAAACCGTAAGGCAGAGGAATACGAACCCCTCCCTGATCTGGTGATCAATGGTTACTATCTCCTTGGAAAGGATTGGCTGGAAACTGCGAAGTCATGGCAAAAAACAGGATTGAAAACACCTCCCGTCATGATCACCGTTGCCAATAGGACAGAAACGGCAGCACGCATCAAATATGCATTTGATCGCAAGAAAATCCGGATCGAAGAACTCTGTGTACCAGAACGGACACTCCATATTGATTCCAGGGTACTTGAAATGGCTGAGTCTCAGGAAGAGGCGACTGCCATTGAAGAAGGCTTAGAAGATGGGCAGGAAGATGAACCCGTGCACAAACTTTCAAAAAAAGAACAGGCTGAGCTCCTTCGCCAAACGGTTGATACCGTTGGTCAGCCAGGAAAGCCAGGCGAAGGAATTCAAAAAGTAATCTCCGTAGGCATGCTGTCAGAAGGTTGGGACGCCAAGACCGTTACCCACATTATGGGTCTTCGGGCATTCTCCAGCCAATTACTCTGCGAACAGGTCGTGGGAAGGGGACTCAGGAGGACTTCGTATGAAGTAAATCCAACGACGGGTTTGTTTGATGCTGAATATGTAAATATCTTTGGAGTGCCCTTTACCTTTTTACCTCACGAATCTCAGG
The DNA here is from genome assembly GCA_030837315.1 of Planctomycetota bacterium. Taxonomy (GTDB): domain Bacteria; phylum Planctomycetota; class Brocadiia; order Brocadiales; family Brocadiaceae; genus Brocadia. Next base: position 4,779 of record JAUPKS010000239.1, on the reverse strand, counting down.
ATGGCCCGCCACCACCTCCACCAACTCCAAAGACAAGAATTGAACCTGTTAAAGAAAAACAGCACTACGAAATACAGTGGCCTAATATCATTCGTATTGACCATGTATATAAACCCGAGTTAAAACTGGATATGAACATCGTAAAACTATTGGAATTGAACGCAAGCGACACAGCAACATTGGCAGAACTTGCGCCAATAGTGGAGGGGAAGCCTGATGTCACAAAAATATCTGAAATTAACCTTGAAGGGTTGGGACAGAAATACAGGATGCAGAAAATCATTTTTGAAACAGCCAGCGATATTTTTGATCAAATGAAACCTACATGGAAGGGCAATAAGGAGTATTTGTTTGCCCAGTTGATTAGACTTGTAGAGATATTCATTACCTCCGATAAGATTCAAATTTCCCCACCGCTTTTCTATCAGGATGATGTCAAACGACGTTTACTGATAACGCTCAACATGAACAAAGTGGTACAACATATCTGGGAGGCCATTCGTTTTGAGAACACCGAATCTAGTATCCCCATATTTGATAGCGACCACCCTATCCGTTCAACAGCGAATATGCAAACATGGTATACAGGAAGACCCTGCGAATATACAAAAAGGTCGCATATCAATTTCTGTGTCTTTGACAGCACGTGGGAAGCTACTGAGGCATTTGAACTCGACAGAAATCCAAATGTTGAGGCATGGGTAAAGAACGACCACCTTGGATTCGAAATCCACTATATTTTTAATGGCATCGTTAAGAAATACAGACCAGATTTTATTATCCGACTAAAAACCGGCAAGTTTCTCATCCTTGAAACCAAGGGACAAGACACACAACAGGATAAAACAAAACGCGAATTCTTAGATGAATGGGTGCTTGCTGTCAATGAACACGGTGGCTTTGGTATATGGCAATGGGCTGTATCCAGAGACCCCGCTGATGTTGCCGGAATTCTTCAGGATATGGTGTCGAAATAATATTTTGAATATAGCCCCATCAAAACACTAAGAAGGTGTTTCTTCCGTTAGCTCTAATTGTTTTTTAGAAATACACTCTTTTATGGCAGTTTCCAAATTCACACCAAGGAATTTTGCAAACTTCCTGTATGTTCTGGCCTGCTTAAAATAATTCATGTGGTAGACGTGCTCCTCTGGCTCGTATTTGAAGTTTATTCCACTTTGAATGCCTTTCGGCCAACTGACGACCATCTTGTCTGTATCAACTACCAAATCATTGGGGTCGCCGAAATAGACATCGGCAATACTATCCACAATATCGTCCTTAATCCCACCCTGAAAAATACCCGAAGGTTCAAAATCCGAGCCAATGGTGTTATACGTTACCACACCAGTAATACTGTTGCCGGTTTGATTCAATTTTTTAATAAAATCTGAATTGGGATTCATTGCCCAAATACCAGGCACCGCATCTGGCCTCTCCAATTTGGTTGAGGCAAACTTTACTAATCCGCTCACAACACTAAAGAAGAACTTGAGCGGCGCCCCGCCTGCGAAAAAGAAGATATTTGTTAAGAGGTTGATCATCCTTGCCACCGAATCCCATTTTTTGGGGTTTGCAAGATTGGTTCCACCGGCAGGGCATGCGACCATAATCGCTTTATCCACATTCGAATGGCCACCGCAAAGTTCCACAAATGACCGGAATACAAGTCCGCCACGACTGTGTGTTACCACATCAAATTTCACTCCCGTATCTAAAAGGCCAGATTCCTTCAATATCTTTACCATGTTTTTGGCATTATCCTCCGGCGTAACAGACAACGTAAAGTGGTCGTATCCTAAAATAAGGGGATATTTCTCTTTTAATGCCTCAAGGATTTTTGTCGGCACATCTTCATAGCCACCCTCAAGCGAACTCGCAGTACCATGAATAAAAAGGAGCGCACTCTTTTTGTCTTTCACTAAATCTTTAATACTGCCCCAATCGGATATTGGATCGGTCACGGTAAGACCTTCACAAAAACCTTTACTGTGTTCGATCCGTTTAAAACCCTCCTTCATTTTTCTTTTTTCAAGTCCGCCTATCAGATTACGGATGACCATAGAAGAGAACTCGTCTATTTTTTCAAAAATTTTCGGAAATTTAATAACATGCACAACCTTACTCCACAAACCCCTTGTCGTCCTATCCTGTACCTTAAAAGGAATACGAAAGAAATGCATATTCCGTTCATCATCAGCCGTTATTAAATCCCCGGTATTTGCGCTATCATCTTCCTTAAAGTGCCATGCCCATATACCATCTTCGTAAGTCAAAAGAACCACTTTTTCATCAGGGTCACTCCGTATAGCAAGCGGAATGGGTTTTACCGTTTCTTCGATTCCAAAGGCACGTTGTTCATTCGGACAGAATTCAAGGACATTCGTAATAACAAAATCGTCAGTCTCCAGCGAGTCCAGGCAACCGGGATTATAAGCCTCGCCCAATGCATCACGACGTCCATGCTTCGCTTCTCTGGAATTTGCAATTTCAGTCAAATCTCTTATCGTTCCAACGAATTCTGATTCTGACAATAGAATGATATCTTTAGAAATAGCATATTTTAAACGCCTGGCTGAGATGACTATGCGTTTTGCGGCTTTAGGAGATGCAGTTGAACCCTTGCGCTTTTTATCCAACTCATCAGGAGCGGCATAACCTTTTGGGGGATGCCCTTCCTTGCAAACCAATGGATGACCATGCTCACATGCCAATTCATTCTTTAAAGAAGCAGAAAGAAACCTCTCCTCTTGCAATTTTTCGTTCCCGTATAATTGAGGTATCTGACTAAAGGAATTAAATTTAAGGCTATTCTGCACCTTCTTCATAAGCGCCTGATAGGTTATCGCACCTCTCATATCTCGAATGGTTTTGCAGAGGTTATACGTAAACGCACCATTATAGTCGTTGTTAATAAGGGCATCGGCGGATGTCTGATCGTCCTTGCAACCAGACAACAGAATGTGCTTCGCTTTCGCAGCAGTCTCAAGTCCTGCAACTTTTTTGTCTTCCTTAATCTTTGAGCCTAAACGTCGAATCCCCATTGATCTGCCATAACTTCTTAATGCGATATCAGCAGGGGGCTCTATAAAACGCGGCTGTATCTTCATCTCTGCCGGTGGAATTTCTAATGCAGATGTTACATATGCAATATCCCTGGTTGCAGTTCCGGAATGACATGAATCAATACAAACGGTAAGAAAACCCCCTTTCGGTAAACGATCAATAATATCATTAAAATCGTCATCAAGCAGGTAGGAATCAGGATTCCTAAAATCCATATCATGTAAACAGAGAATTTCATCGAGACTGTCTTTCAGCTCGTCCCCATCACGATCTGGTATCTGTGAACCATGCCCTGAAAAGTGGAACAATAATAAATCCCCTTCCTTGGATCCATCCAAGAGCCAATCAAACCGGTTCATCAGATTATTTCGTGTGGCACTCTCATCAACGATCGTCCGAATTTCATCAGATTGAAAGCCATAAAAGCTCGTCAGGATGTCCGCCATATTGCGCACATCTCTGACACAACCGTTGAGCGATCTAACGTATTTATACTTATTGATTCCAACCAATAATGCTTTTTTAGCCATTCCCCGCCCCCCTTAAAAATCTTTTTTAACTGAGCAGAAGGAAAGAAACTCAGTTCAAAAATAACCAGCGTAATACGATAAACTATCTTTACTCTGGGGAGAAAAACAAGTCGGCTCCATTCAACAAGCTGTATAAGTAGCTAAAACAGCGGATAAAGATTCACCGTTAGCTGTCTGTCTTCATACAGTTATTAATGGGGTCATAATTTCGAATTGATAAGTCTTTTTAAGAGTAGATCTTCGATATTTTGACGTGAATCCAATATTGATAAAACGGATGCGCTTTTCCCCGATATTCTGTAAATTACCCTCCACGGCGATATCATTAATTCACGATATTGTAAGATTCCTTGATCTCGTAACTCCTGGACGATGCGGCCGCGTTCCGGTAAGATATAAAGGCTGGATACTTTTTGTTTTATCTTTTTGAATACCTTTGATGCGTTATCAGGATTGTCTTCGGCAATATATTCAATAATATTTCTTAGATCATCTTCGGCAACATAAGACCATATAACGTCATATTTGTGGCTCATGTAACTTTGCTTTCAGCATAGTTTCAATACCTTCGAACACTTCCCCCTGAGATTTTGATTTCCCGCACCTTATCTCCTCTTCGCCCTGGGAGATCAGCTTCAATATCCCAATGGCATTCCGCATATTCTCATAACTTTCAGGGTCTTGCAGTACCGCCTTAGGCTCCCCGTTCTGAGTAATGATAACAGGCCGATGGGTTTCGTTTATCTGCTTCAGCAAATCGGCGGCTTTGGCCTTAAGAAAGGTAACCGGTTTTATATCTGTTTTCATATTCATGTATCACCTCCAGTCTTTTTATGGTACTAAATTAAGACCGCATGTCAAGGTTAATTATTTTATACCCTGCTTTGAACCACAAGAGATTGTCCCGGGAACCAAAGGTTTGTAAAATCAGTTGGACACAGTCGTGATACCGGGGATTTTCCGGATCAGGCAATTTCCAGGGGCGGTCTGTCTGCATGTGCAGCGCACTTGTAGAAGGGATAAATCGAAAGAGATAACCCCAGGAAAACCATGAACAGGATGGATGACTGGCCCTGTTAGATGGTATGGTTAGTAGTATAAAGAGAATTTTTAACGTTATGAAAATATGGTTACCACACAAAACTCATAAGTAATCACTAATCAAGATGCGGCCCCAAGTGCT
>JAUPKS010000238.1 GCA_030837315.1 Planctomycetota bacterium | reverse complement strand
TTGCATCTTCAATGTGTGTTCCGTAAATGATTTTAGAGATTCTTGCCCAGTGGCAGGCGCTAAAACACATGGGGCACGGTTCGCAGGTAGAATAAATCACGCAGCCGGACAGATCAACGGTGTTTAATTTTTTGCAGGCCTCTCTGATTCCATGAATCTCGGCATGGGCAGTTATGTCCATACTTTCCCAAACAATATTATGAACACAACTGATAACGGACCCGTCTTTTGTTATACACACACCAAAAGGAGTCTGCCCTTTTTTAACGCCTTCCATTCCTTTGCGGATGGCAAGTCTCATAAATATTTCATCTGTATTCGGTATATTCATCTTCATAAATTTATTGTATAGGAATTTTCATTTTATTTAAGCGGTTTATACGATGTATTGCATAGAAAATCCCCCTTAGCAAAGGTGGCAAGGGGGTTGTAATAGAGCACAAAGAAACACAACCCCCTGAATCCCCCTTTATTAAGAGGGACTTAAACGGACTGATTTAACTCGATATGGGTTTGATTTTACCATTTTCGTATCAATAGAATACCCATTTGAAACACTTCGCGTTTGCTACACTCTGAGAAGAAAGGCATGGGCACAGAGACCGGCGCCAAAGGCAACCATCATACACCAATCCCCGGGTGCAATGCCATTATTCAAAATCTCGCGCAAGACAAAGAATACTGTTGGGGATGACATGTTTCCATACTTAGATAAAACATCGCGGGTTACGTGCAGTCGTGCTTCGGAAATGCCCATTTCATTTCTGATTGCGTTGATTACCTTCTCTCCACCTGGATGAAAGGCCCAGTGTTTAATATCGTCAATCCGTAATCCCCTCGGTTTTAACAGATCCATCACTACTTTGGCGACATTCTTACTTACTATCTCTGGCAAGGAGGCAGAAATCTGGTTGTGAAGTTGGCCATGCTTGTAAATGTAGCGTATATCCTCGCGGCTCTTAGGGTCATAACGGCTGGCTGAGGCAACCAGTTCCAGCCCCTCAGGACGACGCCAAAGCACCGATGCCGATGCGCCGTCAGCAAAGATGGCATTTGATATTATGAGACTCAAATCATCTGCCATCTGAAATGTGGCACTGCAAATCTCTGCCGAGACACTCACAACCACCCCTTCGCCAGTTCCCTTTAACATATCCTCGCATATCTGTAAGTTTGGCACTGCCCCACCGCAACCACTTCCGACCAGGTCATGAGCCCGTATGTGATCAGGCAGGCCTAACTTTTCTATGAGATAGGTTGAGATGCCCGGACAAATGTACCCGGTACACGTGTTAACTACCAATCCGGACACAGCATCAACGGTCAATCCGATCTGTGTCAAAGCTTGAACAATAGCCTGCGATGAAAGGCTAATTGTCCAATGTGTATACCGGGCAATACGGCTATCCGGGTGCTCATTAACAAGACATTCGAGGTCGTCAACAGCAAGATGCCGGCGTAATACACTTGGATGAGCAAAAATCTTTCGTACGAGGGACAGGCTTTTTTGGCTCAGACTGTCCGAGTAATGTTTTATGAGAAATGCCTCTGCCTGGGCTTGATTTATACAATATGGTGGTGTAGCAACCGTCACTGATGCTATGCGAATATTTCCATTCATAGAGTTCGAGGATAAGTATTTAGAACCATAAAGACTCAAAGTGCACGAAGGAAAAGTTATATAACAATTTAGTTTTTAAAAAAATCCAGGAAAAATAAAAGAGAATAACAAAGTAGCCCCATTAGGGGCGGTCTGTTTGTAGAAATAAAATTCAAATACAAAGAAGGCTCCGTGGAATCGATCTGTAATATGCCCTATGAAATTAAATCCAATGAAGAGCATTTGTTTGAATGGACAGAATAAACAGGCCGCTCTTCCGGAGCTCCATACATTAATCGTATTCAATGCTACAAACAGTCGGCTCCGAAGGAGCCTGAGGAAAACTACCCTCAGGAGAAGCTACATTTTCCAAAAAACTAAATTGTCACATATTCTCTAATCTTCTCTCCTTGTGTTCCTTGTGCCTTTGTGGTTACACCGCCCTTTGTATCTCATACATCCATTCCAAAAAGCCTGAGTCCCAGCCGAATAAAACGGGCGTGTCTCCAAAGGGGAGACTTAACTCCGATTCTGTATCCCAGTCGATTCAGGGTTGGCAGAAAGGAAAGACCAATAGTGTTTGAGTCGGCATAGTTCATGTGGGTAGCCAGGGCATTGTGCAGGGTATTTACTAACCAATCAAGATCAAGGGCAGGAGAAAGGTAAAACACCGGCTCTAACATTTCTTCCGGAGGTAGCGCCAGAACTCCTTCGCTCCTCGCACTATGCTCAAGTTCCGTCCCTGGATATATGCGTATCCCTACATTGAAAAACACTACGTCTTTCGTACGTATGCATTGATCTGCAAAGCGTAATGTTTCCTGTACGGTTTCCTTTGTCTCACCCGGTCCTCCCAGCATGAATATCCATAGGCAAGGCAATGCATGATGCCGGATAACCTCGGCTGCTTTATGTACATGTTCAACGGTAAAGCCTTTTTGTAACCCTTTCAGGACAACATCTGACGCACTTTCAACAGTAATACCAACACCAACAAAACCAGCCAGTTCCATAGCCGTAAGAAGTATGTCATCTATGAAAAGCGGATTCAACTCAAGGCTCTGGAGACGAACATCAGGTTGAACCCGCGCAAGACCTTCACATATAGCTAATGCATGATCGTAGGGAGAATTAAATACATTGTCAACAAATTCAATATCACGAAGCCCTCTGGCCGCAAGATTCTTAATCGTATCGACCACGCTCAGGGGATCGCACAAACGATAGTCGTGCCCCTCGATTTTCCGGTAAGTACAGTACACACATTTGAAATGGCATCCAAGTTTTGTTTGGATTGGAATAGTCGATAACCTGGACAGATAATCATGTACATTAATCCATCGATGAAAATCGGGAGCCGGATAGCCGTCAGAAAAACGAGCAATGTAACCCGTATTTTTTCGGAAAACATCATCCTGAAACCACGCAATGCCAGGTATTTCATCCGGCAGCTCACTGCGTGAAAGCGTCGCTAGTAATTTAGGGAAAACAACCTCTCCGTCTCCCAGTACAGCCCAATCTGCCCCTGTATAGCGAAGCAATTCTTCATGCATAACTGAAACTGCAGCGCCTCCAAGAACGACAGGCACCCGTGTCGTGTTGCGAATTGCCTTTATCAGCGGTTTCAGATCCTTGAAGAACGCCACGGGATTTTGCATGTCATTGTTGTCAATATTCCGTACAGAGAGACCTACTATATCCGGGTTTGTTTTGCTCAATTCTGACTGCAGGGCACGCAGAGGGTCTTCCGCAAACATCAAGTCCAACAGCCTGACCCGGTGACCGGCTCGCTCAGCTGCCTCTGCAACCAGACATGCGCCAATAGGTATAACCGGTACAGGTCCACCGTAACGATTGGTAATAACAATAAGAATATTCACATGCTCACTCTACAATAATCTTGCCCTTCATCCCAATGTGTCCAACACCACAAAAGTGCGAACACTTAAACGGATGCGTTCCTGGCTCCCGGGCATAGAATTCAACGGTAACTTTTGTTTTTTCAGGGTTTGCAGTCATAGATACGGTCTATACCGGTGCATCGAGGGGCATGAATTCTAACGCCTTATCTTTCTTTGCAGCGGCACATCCGGAAAAAATAAGTAAACCAAATAATAAAATTCGCAACATTTTAGGTGTTTGAAAAAATGCCTTTAAATAAACCACCATTGCTTGTTCCCGAACTCCTGTTTGGGAACACAATTGCAGAGAAACTGAGTTTCTCGTCCCTTACACTCCCAAACAGGAGTTTGGGAGCGAGCAGTTGAAAGATATTTAAAAAAACTAAATTGCTACTAAAATTCTATATTTTATGATATATAATATCTCCCCTTGTTAGCGATTTGTCTGATATCACAAAACGTAGCACAGCCGCAACCAAATAATCAACGAATTAAAAAGTCCCCTCTTGTGAGATTTAGGGGTGGGTAAGTCGGTAATTCGTAAAATATTCACTGAGATTTCACGCCCAAGAAACCCACCCCTTACCCCTCCCAGGTGGGGAATAATTTGTGCCATTATAAAATAAGTGGATTTAAGTTAAACACGGACAAACAAAGTTTGTCCGTGCCACCCTGTACCCCGCATAAATAAAATGAAAATTGCTAGACCATTAAGTTACAAAAACAACACGGGGCATTATCGTGGAATTCACATCATTACTTCTTTTGTAGTCTAAGTCCAACCTCAGCAAGTCTACGCCCAAAAGCACGGCAAATTGCCGCTTCTTGCTGGTCAATTTCCCGTTTACTATCCAGTCCAGCAATATGACCGGGACCATATGGGGAACCGCCGCCTTGTGTCGAAAAAAGCTCTTTTACTGAGTAAGGTACACCCACAAGGATCATGCCAAGATGCAGCAGTGGCCCCATCAGGGTAAGGATCGTCGTCTCCTGCCCTCCGTGAAGACTCGCTGTAGAAACAAAGATGCCAGCCGGCTTGCCTTCCAACTCACCCGCAAGCCATAATGAGGTAAGTTGATCAATCTGGTTTTTCAATTGTGCAGACACATTCCCAAACCTTGTCGGTGTCCCGAAAGCAATGGCCCCTGCAGCCTTGAAATCATCCAATGTAACCAGCGGAATATCTTTCTGCATTTCCCTACCCGCCTTCATGTCCTCTCGGGACTCAATGACAGATAAAGGAATCAATTCGGGAACTCTGCGAACCAGAGGCTCCACGCCCTTAACCTCCGTGACTCCCTCTTCCACAAGTTTTGCCATTTTGTATACATTGCCGTAGGTGCTGTAGTAGACAATAAGTACTTTCATAAATTCAGCCTCCTTCTATTCAAATTGCTTACAAAGTTAAATACGAATGTAACCATGGTGGATTTTTCCCTTATTGATCAACCTTTCAATCGTGTGTTGGCTGAAAATTAAACCCTCTTGTGCTTAATAAACGTGCCATTGTGGTACTCTTCAAAAGCGATCCGGAGCTCAGCTTTCGTATTCATCACAATAGGGCCGTACCAGGCTACCGGTTCACCAATGGGCTTGCCCGATATAAGCAGGAACCTGACTGCATCGCCTTCCGTTGAAACCATCATCTGATCGCCATCATCAAATAGAACAAGATTCTCGTTGCTTACAAAGGAATCTCTTTGAATATCGAAATAGTTGACTCCTTCGATCTCGTAAGAAAATGGTAGCTTTTCCTTGCAAAAGTATCCCTTGCCTTCGATGACGTATGCAAAAACGGTGTGTCCACGCTTTGTCGGGTGTATAAATTCTGAACGGGCTGGAACTGTTATATCAAGGTATTCCGGGTCGGTGATAATATCCCGAACAGGTCCTTGTTTGCCACCAGATTTACCGCATATGACCTTGACCTTTGAGCCATTCTCAAGCATTACCTCCGGGATTTGTCCGCTTTTCAGGTCCCGATAACGCGGCTCCATCATCTTATGGGATTTAGGGAGATTGGCCCAAAGTTGAAATCCAAACATCACGCCATCCGGATCTCCTTTGGGCATTTCCTGGTGTATGATCCCGCTTCCCGCGGTCATCCATTGTATATCGCCAGACGATATAATGCCCTTATTCCCCATGCTGTCGCCGTGTTCTACATCTCCGCGAAGCACATAGGTGATTGTCTCGATTCCACGATGCGGGTGCCATGGGAAACCCTTGATATAATGCTCCGGGTCGCTTGAGCGGAAATCGTCAAGAAGTAAAAAGGGATCAAACATCGGAACCTGGCTATGTCCCAATGCACGTTTAAGGTGAACACCGGCTCCTTCAATCGTGGGCTTACTTTTGAAGACCTTGCGGATCTTTCTCGTTTCCGTCATGGTGTTCCTCCGATATAAATGAATCATTACTCAAAAGCAAATGTTTCAACCCCTTTAATTAGGCTGCCTTTGGCAGCAACTTTAATCTCCCCTCTAAAAAGAGGGGCCGGGGGGGGTGTTATGGCATTATGTACACACCCCTTATCCCCTCTTTCTAGAGGGGAATTACAAAAGATTGAAATTCTTATACATTCAAATAAAAAAACCTTACTGCAAAGATATTCTATGAAACATCTTCGGCAGTAAGGCTGTCTTCGTATCAAATTGTAGGGTGTATTGCAATACGCCCTTATGAAAGACCCTTTACTTTGCGTCCCCTGATTACTCAGGGTTTGCCATTGTCGTAATGTTTTTTATTCACTCCTTGCAAGCGGACATTATTGAGAGTTATGTGTTTATATAACACGAGATAGTAACTTATCTCAAGCAAAAAATATAAAAATCCTATTGCACTATCCTACTTTTATATGGTCAAATAATATACAATTAATTAGGTTGAAATTTGTCTTTTAAAACCCAACCTGATTAATTGGGGTCATGTGAAATACCCGTCAATTGAAAATATGGATTTAATCCAGAAAAAAGAAATGGAGGTTTTATCCTGAGCGCATATCTCATCTTCATCCTCTGCGTTTACATCTTCAAAGAGACCTTTGAATACACAATTCAGTATCTTAATCTCAGGCATATGAGGAAAGCTGGCGTATCAATTCCACCTGAATTTATAGGGAAAATAGATGAATCGTTGTTAAGAAAGACAATAGACTACGAAACAGAAAAAACCCATTTTAGTTTCATTTCGTCGATATTCAGCAATGTCGTCACGGTCGTATTTATCTTTTGTGGCCTGCTGAACATCTATAATTCATGGATTTCGTTACTAGGCCTGCCATTTATCATTTCAGGATGGCTCTTCTTTTTGCTCTTATCCTACTGTACAGAATTTCTATCCATACCCTTCAGCCTTTATAGCACCTTTAAGATAGAGAATAAATATGGATTCAATACCATGACACCACGGCTATGGATGTCTGACTTCTTAAAAACATTCCTGATTTCAACAGCCATGATGTCCCTGATAACTTGCGCAGGGTTCTGGCTCATTCAGTGGAGCCCTCAATACTGGTGGCTCCTGATCTGGGGTTTTCTCTTTATTTTCAGCATCTTTATTATGTATATATCTCCCTATGTCATAGAACCGCTTTTTAATAAATTTACCCCTATTGAAGACGAATCTCTGAAAGAAAGGATTATGAAATTGACAGCACAGGCAGGTATTCTTGCAAGCAGGATTCTCAGGGTGGATGCATCAAAGAGAAGCAAACACACCAACGCCTATTTTACGGGTATAGGAAAAACAAAGAGGATCGTCCTTTACGATACCTTGCTTGAAAGCATGAACCACGATGAAACCGTCGCTGTCCTTGCGCATGAGATAGGGCACTGGAAGAAAAAGCATATGCTAAAAACTATCGTCATGTTTGAGGTTTTCTCATTTATAGGCCTTTATCTCTCGTTCAAAATTATACAAAGCGATGTCCTTGTAACACTCTTTCACATTCATAAAAATACATTATTTGTAAAATTTACACTCCTTGCCTTCCTCGCCGAAATTATCTTGCTCCCTTTTACACCATGTGTGAGTTATTTTATGAGAAGACATGAGAGACAGGCTGATAAAGCTTCGTATGAACTCACGAAGGATTCTGGAAATATGGTGAACGCCCTCGTAAAACTTTCAAAGGAGAATCTCACCAATCTTTACCCCCACCCTCTTTATGTTATGATGTATTATTCACACCCGCCAACACTGGAGAGAATCCGATATCTCAAAGGGTTTTCACACGATTAATGAATCTGTAACAGAACGAGGACACAATGGCAGGAAATAAATTTGCATTACTTGGACGCAAACCGGTACCACGCTTTCCCGGCTGGTGGACTGCGTTAGGACCGGGGATCGTATGGATGGCCCTTGCGCAGGGTAGCGGGGAGCTGATCTGGTGGCCATATATCATTGCCAAATATGGCCTGACATTTCTGTTCCTGCTGATTCCAGCCTGTCTCCTGCAATATCCTGTTACCGTTGAAATTGGGCGCTATACCCTTCTTACGGGCGAGAGTATTTTCCACGGCTTTATCAGACTAAACCGCTGGTTCGGCATATTTCTCTGGATGTTGATGACGCTCTCATTTCTCTGGTTTGGTGCATTTGCATCTGCAGGCGGAACGGCAATGGCGGCACTGACCCACTTCCCGGCAGGCTGGAGTCAGCGAGGCCAGACACTGTTCTGGGGTTACACCTCTATCGGGGTATTCCTTGCTGCAATCCTCATGAGCAGTGTGGTCTATCCACTGATTGAGCGATGTATGAAGGCAGTTGCTGTGATCACGGCTACCGGACTGCTTTGGGCATGCATTCAGCCCCAGGTATTACACTCTGCGCCAGCGTTCTTAAAAGGGTTACTTGGTTCTCGTGCTCAAATGCCACGCTTGTGGGACAATGCTGATGCAACCAAACTTCTGACTGCGATCACCTTTGCCGGCCTGGGTGGATTCTGGATTCTTTTTTACTCATACTGGATGCGAGACAAAGGCAATGCCATGGCAGTACA
>JAUPKS010000237.1 GCA_030837315.1 Planctomycetota bacterium | reverse complement strand
CTAAGGCAAAGCATAACCCGTCTAACCTTGATATCCCTGGTGAAGAAATTGATGCAAGGATCAATGCAAAGATCACCGGCAATCTTCGTTTTTATGATAGTATTACTCATCACTCCCTTTTTAATCTGCCAAAGTATTTACGGACAGACATTCAAAGGCAAAGGCGCATAATACAGGACAAAGATCCACTAATGGAACACTATCCTGGTATTTCTGTAGAATCCACAACTCCTTAATAGATAACAAGATGCACAACACCTATCTTTCTTATGTCGTACTCCTGCCGTACCCCTGTTACTGTGCAATGGCTAAAGTGTTCGCTATACTTCTTACCAACAGTTTTTGTTATGTCTCTGGTGTGTATCACCTTCAAACGTCGAACCTGTGAACATGGGTTTGTATCAACGATATCTTCTTTAATGGCTGCGGTAAAGATATGGCTTACTATTTTGCGTGCAACCCATGTAAACAATATTTGTCAAAAGATGTTTTGTCGGTTTTGTCGTCAAGGCAAGGCCATAGGGTGATCCTATTCTCATGTGCTGGCATGCTTAGCTATCTGGCAAGGTCTTCAAGGTAAAAAGGAAAACGTGGATGGTGTAGAAGCGGGGACCTGCTTTGCTGCAGATATTTGTTGTATTCGTTCATAGCGATTGTCAACTTATAATCTCTCATTATTTACCTTGACGCCGGCTCTGCAAAATAATTACTGGTCGTTTTTGTGGCTGTATCTTTATTTTGAATTAGTTTATGTTTAATGAGGGTTACGATACGTTGAGCTGCATGTCCATCACCGAATGGATTTGGAATGTGAGTCATCCGAGTATATTCTTTTGTATCTTCTAGCAAGCGAGTTGTTTCTGTAATAATAGACTCTGGGTGTGTCCCAACTAACTTTGCGCTTCCTGCCCGTACAGCCTCCTGGCGTTCTGTTACCTCACGGAGTATTAGGACGGGTTTATTTATGGAAGGGGCTTCTTCCTGAATACCGCCAGAGTCGGTTAAAATAATATAGGATCGTTTCATTAAGTGAACAAAAGACACGTATTCTAATGGTTCAATGAGTATTATGTTTGCTACATTTCCTAGCATGGAATACACAACGTTCCTGACGTTTGGATTAAGATGGACAGGATATACAAAAGTAACATCTGGGTATTTATGAGCCAGAGTTAGAATTGCATCGCAGATATCGCTAAACGGTTTCCCAAAGCTTTCTCGTCGGTGGGCTGTGATTAATACCATTCTACCTTTAATGTTGTTGAGCAAATCATTGTCAAATTTGAAATCTCGTGCCGCAACATCCAGTAAGGCATCGATAACAGTATTGCCTGTTACATAAATAGAGTCTTCATGCACGCCTTCGTTTAATAAATTTGTTTTTGCGTCATGAGTTGGAGTAAAGTGGAGATGCGCCATAACGCTGGTAAGGCATCGATTTGTTTCTTCCGGGAAAGGGTGGTGCTTATTATGTGATCGTAGTCCCGCCTCTACGTGTCCCACAGGAATGCGTTGGTAATATGCCGCCAGTGAAGCTGCAAAAACAGTAGTTGTGTCACCTTGTACCAGAACCAGATCTGGCTGTTCTTGTTCATAAATCGCCTCTATGCTTTTTAATACTTTGCACGTTATATCGGATAGCCCTTGATTCTTTTCCATGATGTTTAAATCGTGATCAGGTTCTATTGCGAAGACATTCAGGACGCTATCAAGCATCTGGCGATGTTGTGCGGTAACAGCAACAATACTTTTTATTGTGCTAGGATATTGCTGTAGTTCTTTAATTACTGGCGCAAGTTTAATAGCCTCCGGGCGTGTGCCAAAAACGCTCATTATTTTTAACATGATTTTTATGCTTGTCTCCGTCTTTTACTTATCTCTAAAGTGTGGTCTGAAAGACCAACGCAGGTAAGGATGGTTTCAAATCGACTAACCCACGTATGGTCTTGTAGACATCTCCTCTTTCCCGACGCCCCAATTTTGAGGGCGATGTCGGGATATGTTGTGTAATAGCGTAATTTTGAAAGTAATTCCATTTCATTCCGATAGCAGTCGATCTCTTCCCCTATAGTAAAACAATTTTTCAGTTCTTGATTATGGGTTGTCAAATAGAGTCCTCCCATCAAGGGAACCTCAAAATCTCTGCATTTTAAACCTGCTAGTTGAGTAGAGTCTCCAATTAAACCGAATCCTAGATTTATTAGTGAGCGGGAATAGATTCCGTTCATTTCCTGCTGCGATAATTCAGCAGAGGGCCAGCCTTTGCCAAATGTTTGAACTGAAATACCGTGATCTTTTAAAAATGCAATCATATTTGGCCTTATACCGTAGCATTGGCCAACAAAAGAAACTGGGATATCTCTTGGCGATGATAATGCGGAGAAGATGTAAGGATTTGCACCTGGCGGGAGAAACATGGCTCGAGCGCCGACTTTGGCATACTTATGAACATCTTCTTCTGACTGGCAAGTGATGCAAAGGTCAAACGCAGGTGCAATTTCCGCATTTCCGGAAAGACCGCTTATCTCTTGATGTCCCCAGAACTTCATCTTGTCGTCAAAACTGATATTGGTCGTTATCAGGTTCATTTTGCCGATAGCACGAATAGTTTCTGGATAAACCCATCTTCCTGAGAGATAAGAAAAAAAGAGATCGACCGGTTTCTCACGATGGGCTAATTCAACCTGTCGTATGAGTTCTTTGTTGAAATCAGGCTTGCCTCTCTTATGCCAGTTTGGAGCATATTGATCGAAGGAATTTCCCCAGTCATAATAAATAACATCTGCAATCTCTGTCCATCCGTCCACCAACCCATGTTTTTCCCAATTGACATGATGTACTGCCACGAAGACACGAGGCCTATCTTTTGAATTAAGCATTTTGCCTGTCTCAATAAGATGTGAACGTATCTTATGAATCTGTTTTTTTAATGAAGGGTAATGCGTAGCCAGATTACCTTCATTCTTTGAGTTGATGGGTTCCATGTTCGTAAATTAATTACTCTTGTTTTGGTTAAAATCTATGACTGACAAAAGTTGATGCATTCTTTTCGCAAAGGTATGGTGTTTACGGGCAAAATGATGTCCATTTGTGGCTATTCTTTCCCTTTCATCCTCATGGAAGAGATAATATTGAATTTGCTTAATCAGATCGTCAATATCTCCTTTATGCCATTGCACAAGATGTTCTCCATCGGCAAAGAGGTCTTGGCTGGATAGCTCTTCCGTAAGAAGAAATGATCCTGAGCCAAGCACCTCGCCAATTCGTGTTTCTATATTAGGCAAATCAGAGAGATGGATGTTTAAGACAATCTTTGACTCGTTAAATACTTCATTTATTTCTTTATTGTCCCATATATTCGGGGTAAATATTTGAAAATGCTTTTCTAAAGCAGTAAGTATGTTTTTGCGGCGGTATGTCATGCTTCCAACAAAGGTAATGTCGTGTTTTTTGGGAATGCCAAGTTTTTTATGAACCTTCGTATTTACCGCAGCAGAGGGGAGCCAATAGACATTTTTGCATCCTATGTTTCTGTATATTTGCATGTTATCCTTGTCATGAGAAAATACATAATCAAAGGCAGATGCATTATATGCCAGTTCTTTTTTCCTGAGAAGCGATTCATAGTCTGCCTCTCTTTCGTTGCCAATTTGCTCGCAATACCACAAGGCAGTTGGATAAGGAAGTGATTTGATTAATTCAGGTTGAATGAATTCACCCTTGCAAACAAGGACAATATCCGATTCTTGTTGTAAAAGTATGGGGAGATTTTGTCGCTCCTGTCGGAAGTCTGTACTTATGACCGTGCAATTCATTTCATCCAATGCTGAAATTACATGATTTTCAAAACCCCACGGATAATTTGTTTTTTGTGCGCCAACTAAATGAACGGTTATCATATTTTCACAAGAGAATATTTATTTTGTCCGTATATCACAGCTTATGTTCCGCCTGGTTGCAGCAAAATTGTAAATAAAACATGATTGAGCTTCTGCTTTAATGTGGTTAAATTAAGATATTGTTCGGCGTATTTTCGGCTATTATCTGACATAAAGATTTGCAATTTATTGTCATGTGCTAGTTTTTGCATTTTTATGGTCAAATCATGTATATCCACAATTTCTTCCGGAAATGCGATATTATCCTGTCTGGTGAGTTTTTGAGCAACCTTAACCAGAAAGCCGTTATAGCCGTCCTGTACGAATTCGTTCATAGGTGGCGCATCGGTTGCAATGGCAGATAAACCACATGCCATACCCTCAAGGAGTGGCAATCCCAAACCTTCTAATTTACTTGGAAAAACTAAGATACTGCCCATATGATAGAGACCAGGTGCCGGTACGGTTTCTACATGATAAGTGATTCGAGAATTGTTGCGAACTATGGATATGATTTCAGGAGGAAGCCGTTCGAGTTCTGCCTGGGCATGGATGAATAACGTAACATCTGGATTACATCGGGAAAGTGCATCAAAAGCAAGGATTACGGCAGGTGTCATTTTCCGGTAATTAATGCCTAACCATCCTGCATTGTGGAAAAAGGTATATTTCCTTTCAGAAGTATGTAATGGTCTAAAAAATTCAGTATCGATTCCCCATCCGATGTAATAGGCATTGCAAAAATCTTTAACTAAATTGAATGTCCTTTTTGTAGAGCAAAGCACAGCATCATACAAACGCATGGAATGTTTCCAATCGTCCTTATAATAATCAAGATAAGTAATAACCTTAATGCCTTTATTTTTACAATAATTGACAATACTCCAATCATATTCCTCATTGAATATCACCACATCAATGGCATTTTCGTCGATCCATTTTCCGAATATTTCTTGGGGAATAATATAATCATGAAATGTTGTTAAATTCTGGACTGCCCACATGCCATCAGTTTGCAGCATAGGGCGGCCGTATACACCGCCAGTTCTTGCAAAAACAAAAGTTTCGTGTTCTTGTGCAATAACATTCCGTAAGGTTTTTGTTACATAAGATTGTCCACGTTCAAACCAGATACTCACAAAACCTATCTTTAAACATTTTTTATTATGACCTGCTCTGGGAGATTGTTTACGAGAAAACGGTATTTGTATTCCTTCCAATATCTGTTGAAGTTTTACCAGGTTATCACGGGCTTCTTTGTAATTCGCTTCAAGTGATAAAGCCTTTTCAAAATAAACCTTTGCCTCTTGAAGCCTGTTTGTTGCATACGATATAACACCTAAATTGTTAAATGCAAAGACATCATTGGGGTCTAATTCGATAGCTTTCTTTAAATGAATAACGGCATTGTCAAATTGTTGGGTTTTGTGATAGAGAAGGGCTAGACTATGATACACATGAATGAATAATGGATCAGTTTCTATGGTTTTGTTGTAAGACTCAATAGCTTTTTCATAAAGGCCGCGTTCTCTTAATGCTTCTGCTTCTTTAAAATATTTTTTAGCTGAGGATGTTGGCATAATACATGTGCGCTGCAATAAACATACTGAGAAAATAAAGCATCATATAAGAGCTCGCCATTTTTAGACGTTATCAAACGATTAGCAATATGTAAGCCAAAATATGCAATCTCTTTATTCTTTTGGGTGGGGAAGTACGGCAATAGTAACAGTGGGCTTTTAAATTATTTCACTTAGTCAGCATGGCATTTTGCACACGCTGGCGAGCTAAAAGGCACGTGAGAAGAAGATATTTTTTCCCCAGTAAGTGTCTCTGTACAATCACAGAGATGAGTTTTTTTGATAAGCAGTGAAATAATTGCAGAAAAGATAGATTTGTTGTTGGAATAATGAACATATTTTGGCCTTGTAACGCCCAATATTTAAACAGCATTACAAAAAACCTTGACTTGTCTACAGTTGAATTCTATAATTAAATCGGATTTTTGGTTTATCCTCTTTTACAAAGAAGGGCAGATAGCTCAGTTGGTAGAGCACAGGACTGAAAATCCTGGTGTCGCCGGTTCGATCCCGGCTCTGCCCACCACATATACTAAGACGGAGTGTTTAGATTAAAATAGGCGAAAGTTATGTGGCATCAAATCAAACATGAAATAATTCCCAAAACTTTATAAATACCTGCCTTTTTGTTCACTTCCTGTCACACGAGATAACTTGCGATATGATCCGGATTTTAGATTAGTTTGTAATTACAATGTTTTTATGGAGTTTTTTCTCCCGAAAATTTTTACTATATGAAAAATTTGCAACGATTAGATGCTAAATCCTTAGAAGAACGTGCTATGGTTATTCGAAGGCACATTATAAGGATGCTCACCAGGGCAGGCTCTGGTCATCCCGGCAGTTCACTATCAACGGTAGACTTGCTGGTTGCACTTTTTTATAACAAATTAAGACACAACCCACAACTACCGGCATGGCCTGATAGGGACAGATTTATTTTGTCGAAGGGGCATGGCTGCCCGGCACTTTATGCGATACTTGCAGAAATGGGTTATTTCAATGCAGACAATCTTGATACCCTGAGAAAGTTTGGGAGTATCCTTCAGGGACATCCTTGTATGAAAACAACGCCGGGGGTTGAGATATCGGGCGGATCTTTAGGGCAAGGACTCTCGGTTGGATTGGGGATCGCATTGGCTGCAAAGCTTG
>JAUPKS010000236.1 GCA_030837315.1 Planctomycetota bacterium | reverse complement strand
TGCTTCGAAGAAGGCGACGGCGGCTCACGCGAGTTACTCGAACATATCCTGGTTGATGAAGAGCAGCATGCCAATGATTTGGAATCGTATATACAACAAATTAAAGATATGGGAATTGAGAATTTTCTGGTAACTCAAGTTCATAAAAAAGAGAAATCCTAAGCTTAGTTTTTTAAAGACACATTGCGTGTGGAATAATTATCAACCCACTGCCTGCCTGCTTGCGATTAAGCACAGGCAGGCCAATCAGAAATATTTGAGCTCACCTTCATACCCTTCCCCCCTCTCATCCTTCATTTCACTCATCATGTACCTGATTTAGTCACCCATGGTTTTTGAACATGCCGATGCATATAAAACTCTGCATTACCACATTTTGGACATACCAAAATTTTCTCTCGTTTCTTCATATATTTTATCAACGTCGTAACGAAGGCTGCATGGCTCCAGGTAAGTGGCGACACGGATAACGGTTCGTTGGTGTAAGGATCGACCTGTTCCGCAAGGACGCCTGACGGTAATGCCCTATCCACTACCCATTCCAGGATTGGCAATGCATTATTCAGTTCAGTCAGATTTCTTGCACGCATAATTTCATACTCCGCAAACCACATGGTACAAATGAACCAGGGGTTCCCCGGCACACGGTCTATATCGTTACTAACACGGTGATAATAATCATTCGTATACCTTGCAATCCCCCCTACCTGGGTCTTTACCTGCAACTTTTCCTTCACGGCATTCATCGTTGATACGATCATTGATTCATCCGGGCTAAAAATATCAAAGGCAACTAATCCTGAAAGACTTGCATCCACGGTCATATCGAGCTCATATCCCTTCGCAGTCCTTTTCCCCATCCTTGCAAATCGCCTTTCCACCCTATCATAAAAATACGCGATCAATGCATCCTTCATTTTACCGGCAATTTCATTATATTTTCTGCCGTATTCATCCTCTCCAAACGCGTAGGAAAAGTTTCCCGCCGCTCGCAACCCCGCAATAACTGCCGATACCGTAAAGGTATGCACTCCATATCGTTCCTCCCACAAATCATATGAATTGAGGGGTAAACCGGTTTCTTCATCTCTGAATTTAACCATAAATTCTGCGGCATTCATGATAAAACTCCTGTACAGTGGTTTTACAAACTCAATGTCTCTGAATTCATCGTAATGCTGCCATAACGCCCAGATGACCAGGGCAATCCCGTCTTCCTGGATGGGGAGACTCTTTTTATCATCCTCTAGCCAGGGATGCCATGAACTGGCAAAGGAACGATCGGGGTTATATTTGTGGAGCAGATACCCGTCTTTGGAAATAACATCTGCACAAAATTGAAAAAATCGCTTCGTCGCATCCATATACCCTGATTTAATGAGAGCATACGCAACCAGGGCACCATCCCGAGGCCACATATACGAATACGTATCCCTGCCTAGCTGGACAATATCTGAATCGTTCGCTGCAATGATGGCGCCGTTGTTATCAATCTGTGTCCTGATTATCAGGAGACTCCGTTTAAAAAAGGAAACAAACCTTTGCGGGAGATCATGGAAATTAAACATCTCTTTATTGACCCATAGCTTCCAATAGTTTTCTGTGCGGCGAATCAATTCTTCTGGTGTTTTCTCCCAGATATCCTTATTTAATTTTACGACTTCACTGTACTTTGTTCCGGCCGCAATCCAATAATGAGCCACGTTTTCACCATGTGCCTTTATCCGGAGATTAATACCAAGGGTTGAATCAACGGAACCCTGAGCAATGGGATTGCCACTCAAGGTACCATCCTCTGCGTCTCTCCACGTCCCTTCAGCACCAGCCACCTCCTTGATTCCCGTGGCAAAATGGTCTATTCCACACTTGGCAGGGTCACAACAGTTAATCAGAAAATATCGCTGGGATTTATAATGAATGATGGCCATGGTATCCGGGTCATAATAGGCCGTATCCCCAACTTCATTTTCGTAGATATGAAAATCATGATTGAAAAACAATCGTACTTCACGGTCCCTTCCTTCTAAATTCCTGACGACGATTTCCTTCACAAAGATATTTAAATGGAAATCCACCGTGTCATACATCTGGAGTTCAATCTTCAACCGATCGTTTCTTGCCTTCACATCCGTTACCAGGGTATCTTCTTTGTATTTTAATGTCTTTTGCCATTCTCCCCCCATCCAACTAAATTGGCCATCGACCCACACACCCATTCGGAAGGGATGTCCTATGGTATGATTCTCCTTTCCCACATATGGATAATAAATGTCTCTGATCTGATACTCCCGATCAAAGGTAATCAGCATCGAACCATTTCCTACAGGTATGTCTCTTGGCATACTGTTTCCTTTCTTGACAGCAATTTAGTATTATTCTGCAAAAACACCTTGTTTCGGATTTCGATATTTGAATTTCGAATTTATCGGATCCGGAACGTATCTTATATCCGTGTTAGTTTACCTGCAGCCGTACGATCCACGAGAAACTGAGTTTCTCGTCCATTACACTCCCAAACAGGAGTTTGTGAGCGAGCAGTTGAAAGATATCTTTCAAAAAGCCAAATTGTTACTTTTTTGTAATTTTTCTACCTCCCCTTCATCGTTCGACTGAGCTCACGACAAAGTCCCCCACTTGCGAAGGAGGAAATCGGAAAGAGATTGTTTCTTTACCTCCCCTTTCCTCCCCTCTTTGCGAAAGATGGGATTGAGGGGTGGTCAATTTTGTTCGGCTATGCTGAGCTATGCAATTTGTGGAAAAATATGTTCATGGTATTTTATGTCAAGCCCTTACCGTTAGTCTTCTACCAAAATCACCCGTCACATTTCCTCCACTCCCGTCCGTCCCTCGCCATCAAGTCATAAGCCTCCTGAGGTCCCCAAATGCCTGCTGGATAGTTAGGAAACTTTCGATACGGTAGCGCTTTCCACACGTCTTGTATCGTTGACACCACGCTCCAGCCTGCTTCGACCATGTCGGCGCGTTGGAATAAGGTTGCGTCTCCAAGCATGCAGTCATACAGCAACCGTTCGTGCCCAGTACTCGGCGTTCTACCAAAGTAGTCTTCGTACTTAAATTCCATATCAACCGTTCCCAGGCGCACGAGTGGTCCAGGAATTTTAGCGCCGAAGTTTAGCGAAATGCCTTCATCGGGCTGAATATTAAGCACCAGCAGGTTTGGCTTCAGGTGCTCTACCGTGGTTTTACGAAATAACACAAAGGGGGCACGCTTGAACTGAATGGCGATCTCAGTAACACGACGGGGAAGCCGTTTACCGGTCCGCAGGTAAAACGGCACATTCGCCCAGCGCCAGTTATCTATGTACAGCTTAAGCGCTACAAACGTCTCGGTGAATGACCCTGGTGGGACACTCGGTTCCGCTCGGTAAGCAGGTACTCGCTGATCCTTAACAATGCCTTCACCATACTGCCCCCTTACGGTATGTCTGAGGACTTCTTCTGGGGACATAGACTGAATGGCACGCAAGATCTTGACCTGCTCGTCGCGCACGGCATCGGCTTCAAATGAAATTGGTGGTTCCATCGCTGTTAAAGTTACTAGTTGAAAGATATGGTTCGGCACCATGTCCCGCAGCGCTCCCGCTGTGTCGTAATACTCCCCGCGCTGCCCCACACCGATATCTTCGGCAACCGTTATTTGCACATGATCAATGTAGCGTCGGTTCCATATAGGTTCGAAGATGCCGTTGGCAAAACGAAAGACCATAATGTTTTGCACGGTTTCCTTACCGAGGTAATGATCTATGCGATAAATCTGACTCTCGCTCAACACCTTTCTGATTTCTAGATTGAGGGCACGGGCGGATTCGATATCGCGTCCGAAGGGTTTCTCGATGATGAATCGCCGCCAGTGACCATTTTCTTCACGCGCAAGTCCGGCCACACCAATTTGTTGAATAATTTGTGAAAATAAATCGGGAGCCGTTGCAAGGTAATAGAGGTAGTTCCCCCGCGTACCGTGCTCTTTGTCCGCTTCGGCTAGTAGGCTTTGAAGCCGCCGATATGCGTTTGGATCCTGAACATCTCCCGGCAAATAATAGAGCCGTTGGACAAACCAATTCCATAGGTCAGGATCAACCGGACTCGTGGCAAATTCTTTCATGTCCTGGCTGATCTTCTCGCGGAACTCTTCATGGCTCATTCCGCGACGGGCGAATCCGACAATGGCAAACTCTTTGGACAGTAATCGCTCAGTTGCCAGATTGTAAAGCGCAGGAATGAGCTTACGCTTTGCCAAATCGCCTGATGCCCCAAAGATGACCATTACACATGGATCACCCGTCTTCCCCAACGGTTCACCAGGAATATTTTTCTCACCTGTGTATTCCACTCGTATATCTCCTAAAGGAGTGTAACAAAAAATACCTTAACGATTAAAACCCTTTAAACATGGACTTATAACCACACCTCTTTCCCCTCCTTCTCAAGGAGGGGATGAAGGGGAGGCCTTCCGATGGTTATTTACTATGCTGGCGATAATCACGAAACCCGCATAAGTAAAATGAAAATTCCAATTCAATCAAGATAGTTATCAATCACTAATCTGTCAAGAAAATATAAGCTAAGACAATTTCAACAGCTTCTCCCAAAGAGACAATACCGTCTTCAATCAGCATTGTTCCATCAATAATTTCACTGAAATACGGGAGGTATTATCGTATATTAGAAACAGATGAAATAGTATAATTCTAACATTCTCGTATACCTAAATTTCAAAAAAGGGAAATATCGTTTCTCCTATGTATCCCTTATTATTTCGAAGTTTCAAACACTGGATTTATGGAATTTAAACATTTACTCAAAAATCCTTTAACACACTCAGCCAAACCCTGCTATCGAATTCATCTCTTTCGATCACAGGAAATTCTATACCTGGCATGAGCCAGAATTCATGTCCGAGATTCCATCTGACTCCGGGAAGGATACTTACCACCGTAATGTCATTATCTGATCCAATATCTGAACTTCCGTTCAGTTCAACAAATAAAGTAAGGTTCCCAAAGAATGGCGTATCTTTTGGTGTAACAGTTTTCGTTATTGCCGTACCGTAAACGACCGTGGTATCCGGATCTTCATCGTCTTTCCCACCTACGGGTATATCAAGCCCGAAGAAGCCATGGAGGGCATAGCGGCTGCCAAGATCTCTCCATAAACCAATGCCAGGACTTACTGTGGTCAATCCACTTCCTAATCCTCGACCCTCGTCTCCTGTGGGCAGCGTTGTTTCCAATAAAGATAACAGCGTTGTGTTGCGCGTTTCAAGGAGCATTATCCTGGTTATAAGCGATGTATCACCAAATGGAGAAGTGCGGAAAATAAACCGGTGAAAAGAACAAAAAGGGTTCTTTTTACTCAGGATTAAAAAGTACTTTTTGAGATAAATTCCTATTGATAACAATGCATTGCTTTATTCAACAGATCATATCAATCCAACCCCCAACATAATCGATACAAAAAACAACAATATCCCAACAATAACCTGGATCGTACGCATGGTGATTTTTTTGATCAGGCGCGAGCCGATAAATGATCCAATAAATGCTGTTAAGATAGCAGCCGCAATCAATCCAATCCCAACCTGATTTTGAATTACAGCAAGATTTTCTGAAAAGAAGGTGACCCCATAAACAATAAGACGAGACATATCTACTATAACAACTGAAACAACCGACGTTCCAATAAAGGATTCTTTTTTCAGTCCTGCCCTGATCAAAAAAGCAGAGCGCAGGGCGCCCTGTTGGCCTGACAGTCCACCAAAGAATCCAGAAAGCGCCCCGCCAAGCGGAATATACCTCGGATGAAACTCAAGTTTTTCAAAACGCGGACTGAGTTCTAAGATTGCAAATATTGCTAAGAGAATGGCAACCACAAGTTTTACGGCCGTGATGGTAAAGGTTTTTCCCGCAAGATTGTATTCTGCAATGGGTTGAATATTCGCAAAGTAGTTTAATAACAATGCCCCGGCAATGGCCATAATTGAGGCAGGAATAGCAAACTTCAGGACTATTTTAAAATCTGCCATCTTACCAACGAGCGCTAGCTTAAAGATGTTGTTTGCCAGATGGACGATGGCAGTTGTTGCAATGGCAATTTCTATGGGGAAAAAAATCGCAAAGGCAGGCATCAGAAGGGTACCTAATCCAAAGCCAGAAAACAATGTTAAGGCAGAAACGACAAGCGCAACAGCACAGATAATCAGATAAACCATTTTTATGTCCTTCCTATTTTCAGAAACACTGAGACACGGAGTAGGATTTACGATTTCGGATTTCGGATTTACGATTTATGGATTTGAAATTTACAGGCAAATTCTCAATCCGAAATCTCAAATCGTAAATCCCAAATTACCCTATATACCCCCATCCAAATATGATAAAAGCAAAGAGAACAGCCAGTACAAGTTTTGGGGCCAAACGCAGATGATAGGTCTCAGGATTGGCCAACCGGGCTTCACGTGTGGAGAAATAAATGCCCGTAACAACGAGCACCATTCCCACAAGAGAAACAACTGGTAGAGACAAAAGAGGCGCAGGCTGATGAATAGCTTTTGAACTTATTCCTGAAGCGGTCATAATGCCCATGGGGTCTTTCAATGCATGGGGGAAGAAGCCTATCCAGGAAGTAAACTTTGCCAGTCCCTTAGCCATATGCCCTGCTGAAACAACAACCGCAAGAGGAAGCGCCAAAAGACGCCAGGACTTTACCATGATGGATGCGTCATCACTATTCAGCGAAGTCAAAACACCGAGGATAAACCAGAGTAGCAGTGGGTAGACACATATCATCCAAACTCCCTCAATCCACCCTCCCACAGAAGAGATGCTCACGTGTTCTGTGAAACGCTCAGGAAACCAAAGAAAGATGGATTGGGCAGTTTTCCATTCACTGCATAACTCTCCTGTAACAAATCCAGAAACTATCATGACAAAAATGGTGACAGGCCATGATGCCAATGGTTCACGTGCGTTGGCCGGATGAAATGAACGACGCAGGACCAACTGCATATTGTCAGGCATGCACGATTTTATGCACTGACCGCAAACAAGACAATCACGATTGCTGTTTAACTTTGGTGGATTCAACAGGCTCGGGCAGCTTCGTCCATAAAGTTTTGCCCGGTTGCAAGCCATAATGCAATCCTTGCCCGGGCACGTATTGCAAATCTGCCCTGATCCGGCGCGTACCGCTAACATCCCGCCTCTTCCGTAGGTACTTAACAAAAGTCCCACCGGACAAAACCCACGACAAAAAGCGCGGTCTTTTATAAAGAAACCAACCAACCCTGCCGTCCCAAGCAATCCCCATAGAAACAACGACGTATATGCTGGAACGCGATGCAGGTGTGCACCGGCAACAAGTAATTGGATAAGGGCGTATATTCCAACGATCAACGCACCCGACCGTAACCACTTGCCAAGAACACGTTGTTTGACTCCCAATCTTCGAGCAACCCGTTCGGTTCCATTGGCAACAAGTTCAAGCGGACATACCATGCACCAAATACGGCCAAATAATACAGCCCCCCATACCATGGAAGGCCACCATAACCCCCAAACCATTAAATTAACAATATTCGTCTTTGCGTAAAGTTTATCATTCACCCCTTCCGGTGCAAAATGGCCCCAACCAATAACTGCAAGGGAAATAAATACTGCAAGCATCAGTGCCTGAAAAACATAAGGGAATCCAGGCCATAAAACCACCGTTCGAATTGGCCGTATTCTTAATATATTAAATCCTTGAAAATCAGAATTGTTTTTCATTTTCCTTTCACAACCTCGTCATACAATTCCTTCAACTTGACCTTCACCTCGTTGAGCAGTGCCATCCCGGCATGTGTAATCTTGTAATATTTCCGCTGTTTGTGCCGGACAGTCCTGCATTCACAAGTCAAAAGACCGGCTTCTTGCATTTTTGCCAACGTTGGATACAACGTACCAGGACCAAGCTTGTATCCATGCCTCCCCAGTTCTTCAATCAAACCAATGCCAAAGATCTCCTCTTTTGAGGCATGGTAAAGGATATGCATTTTTATAAATGCGAGATGGATGTCTCGTAACATTGATTCATTAATATCGTTCATAGATATTGATATACAATATCGATATCAGATATTATTGTCAAACAAAAAGTGATATTATTTTTTGAAATATGAGAGTATTTTGGTATTTTAGAAATAGAGAAAAAACGATAATTCCAACATTTTTTATGCCTATATTTCAAGAGAGGGAATTAGCATGCAATTAAAGCCCATAGGTTATATCAAAAGTCCCATAAAACAACCCAAATTTGGTGGTTGGCAAGACTTGATCACGGAAATAGTCGTTGATACCGACTACTCAAATGGTTTGGAAGGGATTGATGAATACTCCCATCTTATCATTCTTTACTGGCTTGACAAAGTGGATAAGGTTAAACTTAAAATGAGACCGCAGGGGAAAAAGGATGTGCCGGAGGTTGGTATATTTGCCTGCCGCTGCCCTTGGAGACCCAATCCCATTGGTATGACAACGGTAAAATTGATTGAAAGGATTGGGAATACACTCAAGGTCAAAGGGTTGGATGTTGTGGATGGGACACCTCTCATTGACATTAAACCTTATACCCCTCCCTATGATACCGTTGAAGGAATGAGATATCCCGAGTGGATAAATAAGCTGGAATACTAATTCAATTGTGTAGGTATTTTCATTTATATTTATGCGGGTTTTTGGGGAGACACAGAGAAACTATTGAACATGTTTGAGTAAGATAAAATATTAGGGGAATCCGATAATTCTAAGGTGATAGAAAATGATTAAAGAAGATAAGAGTATGGAAGAAATTCATAAAATCATGGAAGACTTGCATAATAAGCGGGGTAAAATGAGCACCGAATTGCCTTCATTTAGAGTGGCTTTAAGGTTGATATCTCTTAAAATTTACCTCTTTTCCTTTCTCACAAATTTATACGCATCTCCGCCGTAAACCGGTAGCATTTCAGTATTGCCGGGTTGCTTCGGTTTCTTTTATGGGGCGTTGGAATTGATCGCTCGCAAGTTCTGCGGTAAACCGCACATCACCGGATGCGATAGACTTCACGACAATTTGCCATTTGGCCGTGTCCTTCGGGGATAGCGTGGCCAGCGGAGTCAACGTAATGACGTTTTCCTGCGACTGGGCAGTCGTTGCGCCGGTGCACGAAACATACTGCTGGCTGGGTTCCAGGGTGCAAACGATTTTTACGTTCGTGAGCGTGGTAGAACCCTGGTTGATCACGCTAAGTTCGTAGATATCTTGCTGGCCAACTTCGATGGGGTCATCAATGTCAATAACTTCAAAAAGAACCGCTGGGATGCCGGAGACGCGGGTGGCGCACCATGTTTCCACCAGCTGAGCTACAACGCCGCTCGCGGAGGATTCAAACGTCAGAGAACCGGGCTGCTGCGCATGGAAGTCTGCGCAGAGTCGCTTGTTCGATCCGGGGGCAAGGTTGGAGATGTTCCAGACCACGCGGCGCGCAGCGGCATTGGTTTCGCCGTTTGATCTGGTAAATACCGCACCCGTGGGAACCGACAACTTTACGGTGACCAACTCGTCCGGCGCATCACCGGTATTCTTCACCGTCAGACAAACCTTCACGGGGCGGCTAATCGAAACAGCATCCGGCGCGTTGCATTCGATTGTTAGAACAGGGGAGCGAGGATCCGGGCCAAAATCTTCAACCCAGAAATTACAACACAGCTTAGGCGTTACACAACGGTAACGACGTCCTTTCGAATAAAAAAAGAATTCATACGCGTCAATCGGCGCATTGCCCCCCCATAGCACGTCACGGTGCAGAATTAATTTGCCGTCCTTGCGCGCGGACATAGCCGGCAAACGGGTACCGATGGGAATTTGAAGCGAGGTAATCGGCGCGGTTGCTGCAGCATAGTAAAAATCCTTAATGTCGCCCTGCCAGCCGTCACATAGATTTACAATAACGGCAACGTCAGCCTTGAGCTCTTCCGAGGAAAACCGATCACGCAGTTCCTCGGGGGTGTAAATTGGGTCGGCAAACCGTGTGGTGGGATGTCCCAATCGGCGCGCAATGTGTTGAGCAGAAAGTGGCGAGGATGCCAGTATTATTAGCACCATCGTTGGCAAAAGGTATGTAAACAGTTTGTTTTGGATAAAAATCTGAAATTGGCTTGGATGCATTCCTAATGTATTGCAAATCATAATTTAAAGCGATTTAATGGCAAAAATTAATAAGCTTCGTACTTTCTCCTCAGATTATTGAGAAAAATGGAACAATACCCAGACACCTGTTATTTCCTCAAGCATTTTACAAATACTTACTAATACTCCCCTCGTTGACTTCTAAAGGTCGTTATAAGAACACCCGCAGAGGGGACCTGTAGTGCTCGCAATCAACCTAGCAAAACAAGGAGGAACGATGCCCACGATCGACTCTTGCGCATGACAGGAAATTATTTATTTTATCCTGTGTCAAATTAAACGAAAACAAAGAATATTGCAAGTATTTTATAATTATGGGTCATCGTGTAGTCGTGTGGGTAAAAAAGAGCACAAATTAGTATAGGATGGCATTAG
>JAUPKS010000235.1 GCA_030837315.1 Planctomycetota bacterium | reverse complement strand
TTTGGGAGTATCCTTCAGGGACATCCTTGTATGAAAACAACGCCGGGGGTTGAGATATCGGGCGGATCTTTAGGGCAAGGACTCTCGGTTGGATTGGGGATCGCATTGGCTGCAAAGCTTGACAAAAAGGATTACAGGACGTATGTCATGCTGGGTGATGGAGAAATCGAGGAGGGGCAGGTATGGGAAGCCGCGATGGCTGCAAGTCATTATAAAATGGATAACCTTTGCGCCATTCTCGATCAAAATGGATTACAGATTGATGGGTCTATTCACGAAATTATGTCACCGCACCCGATTCCTGATAAATGGCGAGGTTTTGGCTGGCATGTAATTGAAATTGATGGACATAATTACGAATCCATCCTGGCCGCCTATGATGAATCAGAGAAGATTAAGGAGAGGCCAACAGTCATTGTGGCAAAAACCGTGAAAGGAAAGGGGGTGTCTTTTATGGAAAATCAGGTTGATTGGCATGGGAAGGCGCCTTCAAAAGAAGAGTCGGAACGCGCGCTGGCTGAGTTACAGTAAATGGTAGAAATAGAAAATGACTGAAATGATTGCTACACGTCAGGCCTATGGTGACACATTGGTAGAACTGGGAGAGAAAAACAAAGACATCGTGGTACTGGATGCCGACCTCTCAAAGTCCACAACTACCGCTAAATTTGGCAAGAAATACCCCGATAGGTTTTTCAATATGGGAGTTGCCGAGGCTAATATGATGAATACGGCTGCAGGATTGGCTACATGTGGGAAAATACCTTTTGTGAGCAGCTTTAGCATCTTTGCCACAGGCAGGGCATGGGAACAGATCAGGAATACGATCTGCTACAGTGGACTCAATGTGAAAATTGTTGCCACACATAGCGGTGTATCCGTCGGGCCTGACGGGGCATCACACCAGTGCATTGAAGACCTCTCCCTGATGCGAACGATTCCAACGATGACGGTTATTGAGCCGTGTGATGCAGTTGAGACAAGAAAGGCCATTCTCGCGGCGGTAGATTACAAAGGTCCAGTATATATCAGATTGGGTAGGGCGGCTGTGCCCGTAATTACAAAAAAGGAAGACCCGTACACCATTGGGAAAGCAAATATCCTCAGGATGGGAGATGATGTGGCGATTGTCGCCTGTGGGGCATTGGTGGTTAACTCACTCACAGCAGCTGACATGCTTCTCATGGAGGGAATCAAGGCAACGGTAGTTAATATGCACACGGTAAAACCAATAGATCAGGAATTGTTGGTGAAGGTTGCAAAGCAGGTGAATGCCTTAGTAACTGCTGAACAGCATGTACTGGACGGTGGTTTGGGCAGTGCCGTTGCATCGATAGTAGCGCGAAACTACCCTGTGCCTATAGAGATGGTCGGTATTGATAATCGGTTTGGCCAATCGGGAGAACCTGATATCCTCTTTAAGGAATATCACCTCTTGCCGGAAGATATTGTTTTTGCAGCGAAACAGGCTATACGGCGTAAGAAAAAATGAGAAAACAGTTGTACATTTCTTTATTGCTCATAAGCTTCATATCAACGAACGTTGTTTCGTTCGGACAAGACAAACCCCTTGAAAAGCCTCAGGTTGAACTAAACGAGGGCGTTAAACAGCAAAAAGTGAGCGTTTATGAGGAATTTGAGGAGTTTATCAGGGTCGTAAAAGAATTACAAGACAAGTATGTTGACGAAATAAGACTAAACACTATCCTTACGAATGCATATCGTGGCATGCTTTCCGGGTTGGATCCCTATAGTCAATATTTTAATGCTGAAGAGTTAGAAGATCTCAAGATTGAAACAGAAGGCGAATTTGAAGGGCTCGGAATTGAGGTGGTTGTAAAGGATGGGTTATTGATCGTAATTACACCGTTGCTTGATTCTCCTGCATTTGAAGCCGGAATATTGGTTGGGGACCGAATTATCAAAGTTGATGGTGTATCTACAGAAAACATGAGTATCCGTGAAGTTGTAAAAAGGCTTCGGGGCAAATTGGGGACGAAGATTACGCTGACCGTTGTTCACGAAGGTGATACCACACCTGCAGATATTACCATTGAACGTGCAAAAATTTATGTAAATAGTATTCGGGGCGCGAGAATTGTAGACGATGAGTATAAGATCGGTTATCTTGCCGTATCAAATTTTCAAGAGAATACTACAAAAGATCTGGATATAGCTATTCAGGATATGTTGAAAAAGGGAATGAAAAGTTTAATATTGGACTTGCGATTTAATCCTGGTGGTTTGTTAAATGTTGCTGTTGAGATGGCTGATAAATTCCTTGGAAAGGGTATAATTGTTTCTACGCGCGGGAGAGATAAGACACAGAATTATGTATATCATGCCCATAAGAAGGGGACGTATCCTATTTTCCCTTTGGTGGCCCTGGTAAATAACGGAAGCGCAAGCGCATCGGAAATTGTGGCAGGCGCCCTCAAGGACCACAAACGCGGCTTGCTCCTGGGGGTTAAAACCTTTGGTAAGGGATCGGTACAGAGCTTAATTCCCGTAGGAGACGGGAAGGCTGCCTTGAAATTGACAACTGCACGGTATTATACTCCTTCAGGAGTGTGTATTCATGAAAAAGGAATTGAACCCGATATAAAGGTTCCGCTCAACCTTATTGAGATGAAGGCCTTGCATGAACATTTATCTATGGCTAATGTGGATCGCAAAGTGAATGACGTCACGGAAAAGGAGACTGTGCGGAAAGAAACATTTGAGGAAAAAGAGAAGCAACGACATTACGAAGACATCCAGCTCCAAAGAGCTGTGGATATCCTGAAGGGTATTGAAGTTTATGCGAAGGGTGCACGCACTCGTTAGAGAGTTAAAATGGTTTTTGCATGGTGAGTATTTTATTTGAGGCAGGAATATTTCCTGCCTTTTTTATGTATGCTAATTCTCGGTATTGAAACATCCTGTGATGAGACATCGGCTGCCGTCGTAAAAGATGGGAAAGAAGTACTATCGAGTATCATTTTGTCACAAGATGTATTGCATCGTCAGTTTGGAGGTGTGGTCCCTGAAATTGCCTGCCGTGCACACTTAGAATCTATCATTGGTATTATTAACAATGCCCTTCTTGATGCAAAAATATCGCTTGATGAAATTGATGCAATTGCCGTTGTGAACAGGCCAGGGCTGATTGGCGCCTTGCTTATTGGTGTGACAGCAGCTAAGACGTTGAGTATGGTACAGGACATACCTCTCATAGCCATAGATCACCTCCATGCCCACATCTATGCAAATAACCTTGAAAGTGATGATATCCAGTATCCCACGATCAGTCTTGTCGTGTCAGGAGGACATACCATACTATTTTTGTCAGAAAGTGAGACAAGGCATATACCCCTGGGTTGGACGATTGATGATGCAGCTGGTGAGGCGTTTGACAAGGTATCAAAGATACTGGGTCTTGGTTATCCTGGTGGGCCTGTCATTGATAGGCTTGCGAGACAAGGGAATCAGCGTGCAGTGACATTCCCAAGGGCGTATCTTGAAAAAGATTCCCTTGATTTTAGTTTCAGCGGACTGAAAACTGCAGTACTATATCACTACCGCGGACAAGATTTAAAAAATACCGATACAAAAACACCGTCCGATCAAAAAATAGCAGACATTGCCGCAAGCTTTCAGGAAGCGGTAGTTGACGTCCTGGTTGAAAAAACTTTTCTTGCGTCAAGGATGTACCATGTCCGCGGAGTACTCACGGGTGGTGGTGTGGCTGCAAACTCCAGGCTTCGTCAGAGGTTGAAAGACAAATCGAAGGAGTTGTCT
>JAUPKS010000234.1 GCA_030837315.1 Planctomycetota bacterium | reverse complement strand
GGACTCTTTAATACGCGTTATCGCATAGGCGCAGACTATGATTTTGTGCTGAGGTGTTTACTGGCTAATATTCCGTGGATTATACATGAAGGCATTTTCACCTGCATGAGGGCAGGCGGTAAAGGCGGATCGACATTCACTATTGACGACTGGAAGGTTCGCCGATCTCACAAAATTTCGTCGGGTATCAATGAAACCGTTGCCTGTATAAATGGCTTTATACGACATATGGCCAGACAGGTTATTTTGAAGATATTGGGAAGGAAAGCCTTGTCAACGTTCAGAAGTTATTTATGGAATAAGCGTACATATCGATAGGTATTCTATGCGATTGAAAGAGACTGAAGTTAAGGCTATTGTTGATAGTGTTAAAGATATGGACAAAGATGCACATGTTTATCTTTTCGGATCCCGCACTGACGATTCCAAGAAGGGTGGAGATATAGATTTATTGGTCATTTCTCAGAAATTAGATTACGAAGATACCATAAAGATAAGGCAAAGACTTTATGAAAAGTTAGGCGAACAAAAAATACATATCATTATTGCAAAAGATACAGATACAAAGAATGCTTTTGTTGCATGTGCATATAAAGAAGGAGTTTTACTATGACAAATGATTTGCTCAGTTTGTTAAGAGCGGAATTGGCTACATTGGAAAGTGCAACAGAGATTTTACAACATTCTTATGAACTTTGTAAAAAAATTGGTATTAAAGAACAGCCCACCTTTGATGAAATGGACCGTTTCGAGGCCTTTACGAGCAGATTTGCAAGGCTGAGTGATATTCTGATCCAGAAAATGTGCAGATTGATTGATCAAATTGATTTGGAAGACGGTGGGTCAGTACGAGATCGTATTAACAGGGCCGAGAAAAAAGGATTAATAGAAAGTGCCGATGTTTTTACACAAATACGGATAGTAAGAAATGATATTGCGCATGAGTATCACACGGAAGCTTTACATGATATTTATAGAAAAGCCTTAGAGCTGGCACCACATCTTTTTGATAGTGAAAAAAGGATTAAAGAATATTGCAAGAGATATTACTCCTAAAATGTAGCCGTTCCTGGTTTGCCATTTCCTTAGTACTGGATGACATTTTCAAGAACTTTTAAGGTATTTCGTGCAGTATTTTCCCATGAAAAGGCTTTTGCCCTTTCTAGCCCTTTTCTCGACAAGGTGGAGATTGACTCTGGATCTTTTAGTGTCTTTGATATCACATCGGCTATTGCAATCGGGTTCATTGGGTCAAAATAAATAGCAGCATCTGCGCAAATTTCTGGCATTGGCTCCAGCTGAGAAGCAAGTATTGGAGCACCGCAGGCCATGGCCTCTACTAAAGTCATCCCGAATGATTCACAGGTGGAAGGATATACAAACAATGTGCACGCAGCGTAGAGATAAGGTAGTTCTTCATAGGGAATGTTTCCTAAAAAAATAACTCGGTTGTCGTATCCATGCTTTGTGAGAAAAACCTTCATCTCGTTATAATAGTGTCTGTCAAAGCACGTTCCGGCAAAAACAAGCTGCATGGCATTATCTATTCTGTCCCTCAGCAATACAAACGCCTTGATAAGCTCAAAGAAATTTTTGTACCGTTGCATGTTCGATACACAAAGAATAAATGTACCTAAACCATACTTTCCCTTAAAGGGGCTTAACTGATCGTCCCCCCGATAGGGATGAAATATTTCCTTGTCAATGCCGTGATAAACAACTTCCGCATGCTTAATGAAAACTCCGGACTTTTCTGTGTCGGTCCGCGCCTTTGTTGAGGGGAAAATAGCCATTTGAGACTTTTTGATCGATAAAATTGTCAACCGCTTTAATAGCTTTAACCTTATACACGGCAATAAGCCCTGCCTTTTTGAAACAGGAGTATTGCTAAATGGTTCAATGTTCTGTATCATGACGATTTTTGAAAGATTGGTGAAAAGCGGGCATACATTAGCAGGAGAAAAAAGTACATCAATCTGCCGCCTTTTAAGGACGCTCGGTAAAAATATCTGCTCCCAGCAGAGTCGTGATATTAAACCCATCGAGGGAAGTTTGAAAGACAAAAATGTAAAACGGGGATGCTGGAAATAAAAAGTCTCTCTTCCCGGAATTGTTGTTAGTATGAGATATTGATGGCTGGTATTGAGTTTTGCTAAATACGTTAACAGGCTTTTTATGTAGGTAACACCACCGCCAGCAACGGCAGATGTTGTATTAATGGCTATCTTCATGTTATCATAACTGTTCTATGAATTCTTATATAAAAAGGTTTACATTGATTCTTAAATACGAGATATTCATGCGTAAATTCTGAGGAGATAAAAATTGCTTTTTAATTATAACACGGCTAAAAATATATCCAAATAAATAAGTAAAATGGGGTTTTATATCGTACCTCATATAATAAATATTTTACCTGAGATGAATAAACACCTGTAACTCATAGGTCTTTGCTAAGGAACCAAAAACTGAATGAAAAATACCTTTAAAAATGTTTGTGCCTATTGTGATAAAGTAATCATCGGTTTATTAATCGCTGTGGTTGTCATCGTTCCCCT
>JAUPKS010000029.1 GCA_030837315.1 Planctomycetota bacterium | reverse complement strand
TGTCACTTTGTTGTGCTGTCAGGCTGTATCCCGCTGTCTGGGTATGGAACCGTAACGTTTGACTGGCTGGCTTTTGTGCGTGGAAACGTTCCTTCATGAATCTGGCCCAGAGACGCCTGGCTGCCCGAAACTTTGCTACTTCTTCAAAAAGATCCGGAGATGCGTTGAAAAAGAAAGTCAGGCGGGGCGCAAAAACATCGACATCCAGTCCTGCGTCAATTGCTGCCTGCACGTATGTACATCCATTGGCAAGGGTATAGGCAATTTCCTGAATTGCTGTGGAACCGGCCTCCCGTATGTGATAGCCAGAAATTGAAATCGTGTTAAACTGCGGGGTTTCTTTACTGCACCATGCAAAGATATCTGTTGTTACCCTTAAACTGGGTCTTGGCGGAAAGATGTATGTTCCGCGGGCAATATACTCTTTGAGAATATCGTTCTGAATTGTCCCCATCAGTTGGGCAGATTTAACTCCTTGTTTTTCTCCTACTACCACGTACATGGCTAGTAACACAGCAGCGGGCGCATTGATCGTCATAGAAGTGGAAACTTTATCAACGGGAATTCCCGTGAAGAGGGCTTCCAAATCTGCCAAAGTATCAATAGCTACTCCCACCCTGCCAACCTCACCACAACTCAAGGGATGATCGGAATCATATCCAATCTGCGTTGGTAAATCGAAAGCTACCGAAAGACCGGTTGTTCCCTGTTCGAGTAAATAGCGATATCTTTTATTGGAATCTTCTGCACTAGAAAATCCTGCGTATTGCCTCATTGTCCAGAGACGCCCCCGGTACATGGTAGGATGAACCCCGCGGGTGAACGGGTATTGGCCGGGAAAACCGAGTTTCGTGAGATACTTTTCGTCAACGGTCTCAGGCAGGGCAAGACGTTCTGTAGGAAGGCCTGAATCAGTTACGAATTCCTTTGCCCGCTCTGGCGTACGCTCCAAAACCTTTTTCAGTACATTTTCTTCCCACGCAGCAAATGATCGATGTTCATTCATAAGAATTTCACATAAGGTCGATATAATCAAAATCAAAATGAACTTACTACCTCTTTTTTGACTCTCGTTGCGTAACACAAACTTCTTCTACCAATTTACAAGCAATATCCTGAGTATCTCCAATTATCTGTTCTTCCTGTGCCATAAGGCGATCCTTTAACTTCGTACGCATTAATTCGACAGCCCTATGCAAGATTTCTGACTCTAGCATCTTTTCCCGTTTTTGAATGAATTGCCCGGTTTGCCGTTTTTTCTGCGCAATATTTCCAATGATATTTGCCAGATTTTCAATCCCACTGCTTTCTGTAGCAATCGTGCTACAAACCTGACAATCTCGCCCCTGTATCGCATATTCCAGATCTAAGATGAGTGCATCAGCACCGGCATGATCAGCCTTGTTAACGACCAGGACATCAGCCATCTCGATCAATCCGGCCTTCATGGCTTGAACATCATCTCCAAATCCTGGAGCCAGAACAAAAACGATAATGTCCGCCAGGCCAACAATGTCAATTTCCGTATGCCCTATACCCACCGTTTCGACAATAACAGGATTGCAACCGGAGCAGGCCATTATTTTAGCCGCTGATCCGGCAGCAGCACACAATCCACCCACTCTCCCCCGCGTCGACATGGAACGTATTATGACGTCCGGGTCTTTGGCATGCCTCATCATCCGAATACGATCTCCCAGGATAGCTCCACCTGATACAGGGGAAGAGGGATCAATGGCTACAATTCCCACGCGTTTGCCATGTATTCGGTAATGAGAAATCAATTGATTGATAAGGGTCGATTTTCCGACTCCCGGAGGACCTGTTATTCCCAGAATCGTTGCAGCCTGAACACACCCTTCATTTATCCCTTGTAAAATTGCCGCAGCCCTATGATTGCCTTCTTCTATAGCTGAGATAGCGCGCCCAATTGTACGTGGATTTCCTTCACGGATACCTTTTAAAATTCCATCAATCTCATTCATAGGCATGCTTCTTCCGATGATACTCATTTGCAAGCGTTCTGAACGTATTCAGAATGGTTTGTGTCGGTGTGCCGGTGGTAAGTACTTCGCAAACACCCTTGCCTTTTAAATAAGAAATATCTTCTTGCGGAATGGCACCACCAACTATTACAGGGATGTCCCCCGCATTAAACTGACACAGTGCATGTATCATTGCAGGAATAAGTTCATTGTGGGCACCGGAAAGAAGGGAAATACCAATAGCATCCACGTCCTCCTGAATTGCAACAGATGCGATTTCCTCCGGCGTATGGCGTATACCTGTATAAATAACTTCAAAACCGTCGTCACGCAGACTCCGTGCAATGAATTTGGCACCCCGGTCGTGCCCATCTAACCCTACCTTGCCAATCAATACCCTTCCGCGACACTGCGCTGCTTCCATATATAAGACCTTTTATTCAATAAGTATTTTGAAAGTTGTTGTTTATGTTATACCCATCCCATGAAAGGACAAATGAGGCGCAAGCCTAGCCAGATTATAACAAAGCCGCATATATCGAAGAATATCCCTGCCCGGATCATCCTGGGAATGGGAACCAAGCCGGTGCCATACACAATGGCATTCGGTGGAGTGGATACAGGCAGCATAAACCCAAAACTTGCACCAAGACATGCTCCGAGGGCGGGCGGAACAGGGCTGACATGTGCTGCCTTTGCAAGCGCAATAACAACAGGAATAATCATGTTTGCAGATGCAGAATTGGAAGTCGCCTCACTCATGATAATAGCTAGTGCAATCGCCACAGCAGTTAAGCTCCACAGCGATTGCACTCCCATCAGGCTTGTAACGCTTTTTCCAAGAGCTTCCGCAACCCCCGTAGAAAACATCAACCCCCCCAGACTCATCCCACCTCCCATTAAAATAATCGTGCCCCAATCAATCTGCACTGCATCGTGCCAGGTAATGGTAAATTTCCCTTGTTTGCGATTCGTCGGTAATATAAAAAGGATGCTTGCCGCTATGAGCGCAACCATGCCCTCGTGAAGGCTCGCGTCTGCAAATCTGGTATATTTGTGTTCCTTTCCAAGGATAATCACAAACAAACCCGGCGTAATCCACAGTACTACAGCAACCACAAAAGCAATCAGTGTATTGATCTGTCCGCGAGTCCACGTACCAAGAGATTTCCGCTCCGCCTGGAGATACCGTGAAAGTTGCAGCGGATCATCATTCGCCTTGAATTTACCCCTATAGAGCAGATAAAGCAACAAAAAAAGCACACCATACATTACAACACACAGGGGTACTCCAATCGCCATCCACTGGAAAAAGTTTATATCCACAATCGCTAATTTGTTGATTAAGCCAATACCGATGAGGTTGGGAGGAGTACCGATAGGAGTGCTAATGCCACCCACGGATGCCGAGAATGCCACCATAAGCAGCATACATGTAGAAAAAGATTCGCCTCGCAATTTTAGTAAAGTTCCGGTTTGGTTACTGCCATCCGGGTAAACATTTTGAAGGATACGAAGTATTCCCAGTGCAATTGGTACCATCATAGCAGCTGCTGCTGAATTGGAAACCCACATGGAGATCAATGCTGTTACCATACCGAATGCACATAATATCCTGGCCTGATTTCCACCAACCCACCGGAGGGAAAGAATGGTAAATGCAAAACGTCGATCGAGACGGTGGATCATCATTGCCCGTGCAATAATAAATCCGCCTAGAAACAAGAAGATAATTGGATCTGCAAATGGTGCAAATACCTTCTGTGCATCTGCAATGCCAAAGACGATACACAGACAAGCACCCACTATCGCAGTCACGGGAAGTGGGATTGTTTCTGTCATCCACAATACTAAGACACAGGACAATATTGCACTCAGATAATTACCTTCTGGTGTGAGTTTACCTCTGGTAAGCCAGAGCGTAATGCCAAATATCAATGGAGCCAGATAAAACCCGATCCTTTGCCGTAAACGATCGAATCGTTCTTCCGTCTTCGATGTAACTTCCGGCGTGGCTTGTGTACCTTCATAAGACGCCCGTGTTTCATCCATTGAATTGTTACCACCTAACCTGAATG